>JAFXOB010000066.1 GCA_017529005.1 Elusimicrobiota bacterium | reverse complement strand
TTTTATAAGTTTGATTTAAAACACTATCTACGGATCTTTTTATAAGATGTGCTCTGTTGTAAGTCGGGATTATTACCGAGATTAAATCTGTATTATTCATAACTTTATATAAACTTCCTAAATAATTTTATTATGTTTTTTGTTGGTATTGTAATAGATTTAACAATTAATTCTCTTATTTTATATATATGGAATTTATGAAAAAAATAAGTAATTCTTACCTTTGTAGAATTGTTTATACTAAATATAAACTTAATCCATTTTTTCTTTTTTTCTTGATCTTTTAGTCTAAAAGCTTTATTAAGAAATATTAATGCTGAAAGTTGTAAAGAACGATAAGAATAATAATTTAGAAAATTTTTATTGTTTGTCACTATTCTTTTAAAGTCATTCAATTCTCTTTCTGCATTATTTGATATAGAATCTTTTTGGACATAATAATCTACTAAAGGTATATCAATGCAGTAAATAGAATAGTTTTTATTAATTCTTAATGATATTTCAAAATCTTCAATTCCTAATATGGATAAATCAAATTTGTTATTAACAAAGACTTCTCTTTTTCCGAATAAAGTGGTTGTCCCTACTGTCAATGGTAACTCTCTTTTTCCTAAAAAACCTTCTTTGTCGTTTGGTATTATTCTTTTCCTTAAATTACCAAATATAAATTTTTTTGCAAAAACAACATCTGCATCGTTTTCTTTTAATTTTTTGATTTGTATTTCTAATTTGTTTAAATGCCAAACATCATCACTGTCCTGAAAAGCAATATATTTACCTTTTGCCAAATCTATACCTTTATTTCTTGCAGCACTTACACCTTGATTTGTTTGGTAGATATATGTAATTCTTTTATCCTTAAATGAATCTATAATTTCTTTTGTATTATCCGTAGAACCGTCATCAACGATTATAAGTTCTAAATTCTTATAAGTTTGATTTAAAACACTTTCTGCAGATCTTTTTATAAGATGTGCTCTGTTGTATGTTGGAATTATTACCGAAACTAAATCGTTCATGATACTTCTTTTTTATTGTCAATGATTACTTTTTTATATATAATTTTATTGAATTATAACATAACGGGAGTTAAAATGAAAGTAGTTATTTTAGCCGGTGGTTTGGGGACGAGATTATCGGAAGAAACGACTTTGATACCTAAACCGTTAGTTGAAATTGGCGGAAGACCTATTTTATGGCATATAATGAAAATTTATTCCTATTATGGTTTTAACGATTTTGTTATTCTTACAGGATATAAATCCCATTTAATAAAAGATTATTTTATAAATTATTATAATCGTTATTCTGATATGACAATAGATATGTCAACAAATTCGGTTGAAATTCATAAAACATATACTGAGCCTTGGAATGTTACTATTTTATATACAGGGCAAAATACAATGACCGGTTCAAGAATAAAAAAAGCACAAAAATACATCGGCGATGAACAATTTTTATTGACGTATGGTGATGGTGTTGCAGATATTAATGTGAAAAATTTATTAAAAGAGCATAATGATTCAAAAAAAATAGTTACAATGACAGCTGTTCAGCAAACCGGAAGATTTGGTGCATTGATAATAAAAAATAATAATATGATTACATCTTTTATGGAAAAGCCAAAAGGCGAGGAAAGTTGGATTAACGGAGGATTTTTTGTTTGTCAACCTGAAGTTTTCAATTATATCCCTGCGGATAATGACAATATAATTTTCGAAAAGACCCCTCTTGAGAATTTAGCTAAAGATAACCAACTGAATGCATTTAAACATTTCGGATTTTGGAAACCTATGGACACATTAAGAGAAAAAAAAGAATTGACTGATATGTGGATAAACGGAAAAGCCCCATGGGCAGTTTGGCTTAATAATTAATTATTATGTTTAATAATATTTATAAAAACAAAAAAGTTTTGATTACGGGACATACGGGTTTTAAAGGTTCTTGGCTTTCTTTGTGGTTGGAATTAATGGGAGCAAAAGTTATAGGATATTCGATTAATGTTCCAACAATGCCGTCTTTGTTTGAACTGATAAAACCAAAATCTGTAGATATTAGAGCAGATATAAATGATTTAAAAAAATTAAAATTCATTATAAAAAAATATAAGCCGGAAATAATATTTCATTTGGCGGCACAATCACTTGTAGGGGTATCTTATAAAGAAACAATAAATACTTTAAATACAAATATTATTGGAACAGCAAATATTTTAGAATCGTTAAAAGAAAACAAGTTTGTTAAAGCCGTAGTTGTTATCACTACCGATAAAGTTTATTTAAATAATGAAGCAAATAAACATTTTAAAGAAACGGATTGTCTTGGCGGTTATGATCCTTATAGCGCTTCAAAAGCTGCTTGCGAAATAATAGTTTCTTCTTATAGAAATTCTTTTTTTAACATAAGAGATTACGGAAAGACACATAAAACACTGATAGCAACGGCAAGAGCCGGTAATTCTATTGGCGGCGGAGATTTTGCAAAAGACAGATTGGTTTCAGATTTTACAAAAGCTATACTAACAAATACAAAACTTACGATAAGAAATCCTGAATCAATAAGACCATGGCAATATATTTTGGATACTTTAAGAGGATATTTGCTTCTTGGAGCAAGATTATTGGAAGGTAAAAAACAATTTGCACAAGCTTGGAATTTTGGCCCGAAAAATACGGATATAAGAAAAGTAGAAGATGTTATTAAAGAATTATATAAACATTTTGAACGATTTGAATATTGTACAGATAAAACAAAAACTTTCCATGAAACTAAATGTTTAAAACTTGATATATCAAAAACAAAAAAAGAATTAAAATGGATTCCTAAATATAATATGGTTAAAACTTTAAACGAAATCTCAAACTGGATAAAAACCTATCAACAAAAAAAAGACATTAGAAAATTATGTGTTAAACAAATAAAAGAATTTTGTAATACAAAAAATTAAATTTTAGAGGAACAGAAGTATAAATGCATAAAAACGATATATTAAGAAACACGATAAAAAAATATGCAAAAGTTTATTTTAAATTTAATAAAAATAAAAAAAATTTAAAAAAATATATTCCTGTTTCCGGTAAAGTTTTAAACGAAGATGACTTAGGTAATTTGATAGATGCCAGTCTTGATATGTGGTTAACTGCCGGTAGATTCAACGACGAATTCGAAAAAGAATTAGCTGAGTTTTTGCATGTAAGATATGTTCTTTCCTCAAATTCCGGTTCAAGTGCAAATCTTTTAGCTTTATCTGCATTGACATCTTATAAACTGGGTGATAAACAAATAAAAAAAGGTGAGGAAGTTATAACTGTTGCATCAAGTTTTCCTACAACAGTAAATCCTATAATTCAATTAGGCTTGGTTCCTGTTTTTGTTGATTGTAAATTAGATACATGCAATATTGATGAAAATAAAATAGAAGAGGCAATAACAGATAAAACTAAAGCAATATTTATTGCTCACACTTTAGGTAATCCTTTTAATTTAGGTAAAGTTTTAAAAATATGTAAAAAATATAATTTATGGCTTATAGAAGATAGTTGTGATGCTTTGGGAGCTATGTATAAAAATAAAAAAATTGGGACTGTTGGGCATGTGGGAACTTTCAGCTTTTATCCGGCACATCATATAACAATGGGAGAAGGCGGCGCAGTAGTTACTAATGATTCTCTGTTATATAAAATAATGATGTCTTTTAGGGATTGGGGGAGAGATTGTTGTTGTAAACCGGGTAAAGATAATAGTTGCGGAAAAAGATTTTCTATGCATTGCGGTAATTTGCCGTTAGGTTATGATCATAAATATACATATTCTCATATAGGGTATAATTTAAAAATTACCGATTTTCAAGCTGCAATAGGTTTGAGTCAATTAAAAAAGCTTCCGGCTTTTTTATATAAAAGGCAAGAAAATGCACAATATCTAAAGAATAAATTATTAGATTTAAAAAAATATTTTCTTTTTCAGAGAAAAGAAAAATTAGCAACATCTTCTTTTTTTGGTTTTTTATTAACCATAAAACAAAATGATAAATTTATAAAACAGCAACTGGTAGAATTTTTAGAAAAAAACGGTGTAGGTACCAGACAACTTTTTGCAGGCAATATTTTAAGACAACCTATGATGACTGAAAATCAAATACCGATAAGAATAGGAAAATCTTCTTTGTTATTATCAAATGAATTGACCGAGAACGAATATAGATGGCTTCCAAATACTGAGTATGTTATGAATAATTCTTTTTGGATAGGCGTATATCCTGCTCTTGGTAAAAAAGATATGAATAAAATTTCAAAATTAATACATAGTTTTATATCTAAATATTAAAATTTACAAAAAATTTTGTGGAGAGAAAATGGGAATTAAACCTTTGTTTATTTTTGAGATGGCAAATAATCATAACGGTAAACTTGATAGAGGTATAGAGATAGTTTCAGAAATAAAAAAACAAGTAGAAAGTTATAGGGATATTTTTGATTTTGCTTTTAAGTTACAATATAGAAATTTGGATACTTTCATACATCCGGATTATAAAGAGAAAAAAGATTTGAATTTTGTTAAAAGATTTAATGATACAAGGCTTTCTTTAGAAGACTTCTTTCTTTTGAAAAATAAATTTATAGAACAAGGCTTTATTTCAATATGTACACCTTTTGATGAAGTTTCTGTAGATCTAATAGAAAAACAAAAATACGATATTATAAAAATTGCAAGTTGTTCTTTCAACGATTGGCCTTTACTTGAAAAAATTGAAACAAAAAATTTACATATAATAGCTTCGACAGCAGGAGTATCATTAGAAGATATAGATAAAGTTGTTCAGTTTTTTACGCATAGAGAAAAAAATATTTCTTTAATGCATTGTGTTGCGGAATATCCGACTAAAATTGAGAATTTACAATTGAATCAAATTGATATATTAAAAAAAAGATATCCTAATATAACAATAGGATATTCGACTCATGAAAATCCAAATGATTATGAATCAATAAAAGTAGCAATAGCCAAAGGTGCAAAAATTTTCGAGAAACATGTCGGACTTGCCGATTATGACGGAAGTATCAATAAATATTCTGCTACTCCGGAACAAATTGGCAAATGGCTAAAAACAGCAAAGGAAACTTTTAAATATTGTGGAGTAGAAAATATAAGATATGATTTTCCTAAAGATGAAATTGAAAGTTTAAAAGGTTTAAGCAGATGTGTTTTTGCATCAAAAGATATCAAAATCGGAGAAGTTTTGGATAATCTGAATACTTTTTATGCTATTCCGTCGATTGAAGGACAATTATTTAATTTTGATTTATCAAAATATAAAGAATTTACTGCTTTAAATAATATAAAAAAGAATGAACCGATTATGATAAAAGACTTAAAGATAGTTGATATTAGAGATAAAGTAGAAAATATTATTAATAAAATAAAAGAAATGCTGGATAACGCAAGAATTATTTTGCCTAATAAAGTTTCGTTTGAACTTTCTCATCATTACGGATTTGAAAATTTTAACGAAGTTGGTGCAGTTATAATAAATTGTGTTAACAGAGAATATTGCAAAAAAATAATTGTTATGTTACCCGGTCAAAAACATCCTGCTCATAAACATAAAATTAAAGAAGAAACTTTTCAGGTCCTTTATGGAGACATAACAATATCTGTTGATGGAAAAACGGAAGACCTTAAAGCAGGGGATATAAAACTTGTTAACAGAGAAAGTATGCATAGCTTTTTAACTCACAATGGTGTGATTTTTGAAGAAATATCTACACAGCATATTTTAAATGATTCTTATTATGAAGATGAAAAAGTTGCGACTAATAATAAGAGAAAAACTAAATTTACTTATTGGAGAGATAATTAACAAATGCTGACTATTGCTTGGGATGTTGATGATGTCTTGAATAATTT
>JAFXOB010000065.1 GCA_017529005.1 Elusimicrobiota bacterium | reverse complement strand
GTAGTTCATGAAAAGTACGGTATAGGCAAATATAAATGATTAAAAAAAATCAGTCAGTATGATAAAACAGCCGAATATCTTTGTATAGAATATAGTAAAGGTGATAAACTTTATGTTCCGCCGGACGATTTTAGAGTTGTTCAGAAATATATTGGTATTGAAGGTGTAAAACCTAAGCTTTATTCTATGGATACTTTTGCTTGGGAAAGAGTAAAAAACAGAGCCAGAGAAGAAGCGTCTGCTTTTGCAAAAGAGTTATTAAAACTTTATGCACAAAGAGCACAAACACAAAGAGAACCTTATCCTCAAATGAGTTTACTGGAAAAAGATTTGGCAGACTCTTTTGTATATGAAGAAACTTCGGATCAATTAAAAGCTATAGAAGATATAAATAATGATTTTTCCAAACCGTATCCTATGGAAAGATTAATTTGCGGGGATGTGGGATTCGGAAAAACAGAAGTTGCATTAAGAGCAGCATTTAAGGTTGTTTGTCAGTCAAAACAGGTTGCATTGCTTGTTCCTACAACAGTATTGGCAGAACAACATTTTAATACATTTGTTAACAGATTGGCTGCTTTTCCCGTAAAAGTGGAAGTTATTAGCAGATTTCAAAAGCCTACTCAACAAAAAAAGATTTTGCATGAACTTAAAAATGGAATTATTGATATTATAGTCGGAACTCACAGACTATTGCAACAAGATGTTGAATTTAAAGAATTGGGTTTATTGATTATAGATGAAGAGCACAGGTTTGGTGTTAAACAAAAAGAAAAAATAAAACAGATGAAAAAAAATATAGATATATTGATGTTATCTGCAACACCCATACCGAGAACATTATCCGGTGCATTATATGGGCTGAGAGATTTATCTTTGATAGAAACACAACCTTACGGACGGTTACCTATAGAAACAAATATTTCCTTTTATGATTCCAAACTTATTAAAAATATTATTGAAGCAGAACTTTCAAGAAACGGACAAGTGTTTTATGTTTATAACAGAGTTGAAACAATATTAAATAAAGCTGCGGAAATAAAAACTCTGTTACCGGATATAAAATTAGATGTTATACACGGGCAAATGAAAGCACAGGAAATAGAAAAAGTTATGTGGCGGTTTTTGAACAGAGAAATAGATGTTTTAATAGCCACAACAATTATAGAATCCGGTATAGATATTCCTACGGTAAACACTATGATAATAGAAGATGCTCAAAATTTCGGCCTTTCACAACTTCATCAATTAAGGGGAAGAATAGGCAGAGAAAAACAAAAAGCATACTGCTATTTATTATATAAAGATAAAGATATAAATGATGATGCGATTAAAAGGCTTGAAGCAATGAAAAATTTCAGTGAGTTGGGATCAGGCTATAAGATAGCATTAAAAGATTTGGAAATAAGAGGAGCTGGCGGAATATTAAGTTCAAAACAGCATGGTTTTGTTAGAGATATCGGTTATGAAATGTTTGCAAGATTGCTTGAAGAAGAAGGACATAAAGTAAGAGGTATTCCTTCTAAACAGGAAAATAAACATAATGTTCATGTTGATATATATATAGATGCTTTTATACCGCAGGATTATATCGAAGATGAGGATATAAGAATATTGTTTTACAGGAAAATATCAAATATATGTGCTTGTGAAGAAGTGGATGATGTTAGAAATGAACTTAAAGACAGATTTGGTAAAATACCGGAAACAGTTGAAAATTTATTTAAAATAGCTCAAATTAAAATAAATGCGTCAAAAGTGTTTGTTGAAAGAATATCGGAAGATAAAAAATTTTATTATATATATTTCAGAAAAGATACAAATTTTGACAAAATTGATTCAATAAAATTTATAACGGATTACAATTCTTTAGTGGAATTTAACAGAACAGACAGTTTTTGTTTTAAATTAATAAAAAGTAAAATATATTTAAATTTTATAGATTATTTAATACAATTCCTTAAAGAATTTATAAGATATATTAAATAAATATTATTATTGTTTATTGCTTTTTTTATATAAAAGATATAGAATAAAGAAAATAATTCTTCGGGGAAGGTGAAATTCCTTACCGGTAGTGATCTGTTGTCATCCCGTACTTGATACGGGATTTCTAAAAACAGTAAGCCTACGACTTCACTGTAGAAAGTGAAATGAATCTGTGAAAATCAGATGCCGACGGTAAATGAAACTTTGTTTCATATAGTCCGGATGAGAGAAGAAACAATATGTTTTTTATTTGTTCCCGAAAATTATTTTATATTTTTCGGGGTTTTTTTATGGTAACGGTACAGGAACATAAAAAATATATGCAGTTAGTGTTGGATTTGGCTAAAAAAGGTAATGGTTATGTGTTTCCTAATCCAATGGTAGGTGCAATATTAGTAAAAGATAATAAAATAATTTCTAAAGGTTATCACAAATATTTCGGTGCAGCTCATGCCGAAGCACAAGTAATAAATTCTTCAAAAGTCAGTGTTGAAGGTGCTACATTATACGTTAATTTGGAACCCTGTAATAACTGGGGGAAATGTCCTCCCTGTGTAGATTTGATAATAAAATCCAAGATAAAAACTGTTGTTTGTGCCATGAAAGATCCAAACCCGTTAACAGGCGGGAAAAGTTTTAAAAAATTAAAAGCGGCCGGGATAACAGTTATTAACGGTATATTGGAAAAACAAGCCATACAATTAAACAAGGAATATATTAACCATATAACAAATGTAAAATCTTATATTCTTATAAAATCAGCAGTTTCTTTGGATGGAAAAATTGCAACGTGTACCGGTGATTCAAAATGGATATCCAATGAAAAATCAAGGAAGTTTGTTCATAAATTAAGAACTCGATTTGATGCAATACTTGTAGGGACAAACACTGTATTAAAAGATAATCCTGTGTTATCTTCAAGAGGGTACGGCAAAAATCCAATAAGAGTAGTGTTAGATGAAAAATTAAGAATATCTGCAAACTACAATGTAGTTGACGGAACAATACCTACAATAATATTGTATGACGAAAGTATAAAAAGAATACCGAAATATTTTAATAAAGATTGCATAAAATTAGTTCCTGTAAAATATAAGCATGCAAAAAAAGATTTTAATGTAATAATAGAAAAACTGAATAAAATGGCTTTAAAAAGAATAATGATAGAGGGTGGCGGGGAAATAAATGCATCTGCTTTAAAAACAGGTAAAGTAGATGAAGTTTTGTTGTTTGTTGCACCTATTATAGTAGGTGGAAGAAATGCAAAAACTTTTGTTGAAGGAGAGGGAGTAAAGAATATAAAAGATTCACTGAAATTCAGTAAAATCGAAATTAAGAAATTTGGTAGTGATATAGCAATTATTACAAAGAGATAGGAGCTTAAAGTGTTCACCGGAATAATAGAAGATATTGGTAAAGTAACAAATATTACAGATTCACAAATACAAATAGAAACTTGCTTGAATGATATAAAAAAAGGTGATAGTATCGCCGTTAACGGTGTATGTTTAACGGTTACGGATATAGAAGGCAAAAATTTATTTTTTGATTATAGTCCTACAACCGGTGATATTACAAATATTTCATTACTTAAAAAAAATTCTTTGGTTAATTTGGAAAGGGCTTTAACTTTACAAACAAGACTTGGCGGACATATAGTTTCCGGACATATAGATACATCAACGACAATTGTTGATGTAAAGAAAAATGGTAGATTTTATTTTATTTCTTTTGCTGTTAACGAAGAAATAAAAAAATATATAGTGAAAAAAGGCTTCATCGCTGTAGATGGTATAAGTTTAACGGTTGCAGAAAACAATGAAACAAACTTTTCTGTTACAATGATACCGGAAACATTTAACAAAACAATATTTCGCACAAGAAAAGAGGGAGATATTGTAAATATAGAAATAGATGTCTTTGCAAAATATGTAGAAAAAATTTTTAACAAAAAAAAAGATAAAAAAGAAATAACAATGGATTTATTAAAAGAAAACGGTTTTATTTAAAAACAACTTTATAATTTTAGTGCGCTGTATAGATGTATGGAGGTATGGAAAAATGAAAGGAACTAAAAATTTTGCATCAATAGAAGCTGCTATCAACGATATAAAAAACGGGAAAATGATTATAGTGGTTGATGATCCTTCAAGAGAAAATGAGGGAGATTTGGTTTGTTCCGCACAAAAAGTAACTCCTCAAATAATTAACTTTATGGCAAAAAATGCCAGAGGCTTAATTTGTGCTCCGGTAAACGGGAAAACATTAGACAGACTTGAAATAAATGTTATGGAAAGAAAAAATGTAGTAAGCAATAAATATTCTTGTTCATTTACCGAATCTATAGATTATAAGAAGGGAACAACAACAGGAATTTCCGCTTATGACAGAGCAAAAACTATTAAAGCTTTGTCAGATAAAAAAACGGTTTCTTCTGATTTTGTAAGGCCGGGACATGTCTTTCCTTTAAGATACAAAGAAGGCGGAGTATTGGTTAGAGCCGGACATACCGAAGCATCTGTAGACTTATCTCTTCTTGCCGGGCTTGATGGTTCTGCCGTAATTTGTGAGATTATGAAAGATGACGGAACAATGGCAAGAATGAAAGATCTTTTATCTTTTGCAAAAAAACATAAATTAAAGATAATTACCGTTCAAGATTTAATAAAGTATAGAAGGGAAACGGAAAAACTTATAAAAGAAGTTGTTTCCGTGAATTTTCCTACAAAGTTTGGGGTATTTAAACTTTCTTTGTTTGAAGATACAATTACTAAAGAAACTCATCTTGCAATAATTAAAGGCGATGTAAAAGGTAAAAAAAATGTTTTGGTAAGAGTTCACTCTTCTTGTGAAACAGGAGACATTTTCCATTCTTTAAAATGTGATTGCGGTGAACAGTTGGAAACGGCTTTACAAATGATAGAAAAAGAAGGTACCGGTGTAGTTTTATATATGCATCAGGAAGGCAGGGGAATAGGTCTTGCAAACAAATTAAAAGCATACAAATTGCAAGAACAAGGTCTTGATACGGTGGAAGCTAATGTCGCTTTAGGTTTTGCACCGGATTTAAGAGATTATGGTATAGGTGCACAAATTTTATGTGAATTAGGTATATCGAGTATAAGACTTATGACAAATAATCCTAAAAAAATTGTCGGTCTTGACGGTTACGGATTAAAAATAACCAAGAGAATTCCTATAGAAATGAAACCGAATGCGGTGAACAAAAGATATTTAAAAACTAAAAAAGAAAAAATGGGACATAAATTGAAACTTATATAAGTTTTTGGAGGAAAATATGAAAACAATAAACGGTCAATTAAATTCAGAAGGAAAAAAGTTTGCTATTGTTGTATCAAGATTTAACGAGTTTATAACAAATAAACTTATTTCGGGAGCAGTAGATATTTTAAAAAGGCACGGAACAAAAGAAGACGATATCACAATGGTTTGGGTTCCCGGGGCATTTGAAATTTCTGCAGTAGCAAAAAAACTTGCAGATTCAAAAAAATATGATGCAATTATTTGTTTAGGTTGTGTTATTAGAGGTGCAACTCCGCATTTCGATTATGTATCCGCTGAAGTTTCAAAAGGTGTTGCAATGGTTGGTTTATCCAGTAAAATTCCTGTAAGTTTCGGAGTTTTAACAACAGATTCAATAGAACAAGCAATTGAAAGGGCGGGGACAAAAGCGGGAAATAAAGGTGCAGATGCCGCATTAACCGCGATAGAAATGGTAAGCTTGTACGAACAAATATAATCTTTAATAATGATGATATCCCGTTGAACAGATGGGGTATCATCGTTGCTTTTCAATTTTAAAATTTTATTTTTTTTGTTTTCTTTTTCGGGAAAGATTTTATTGCGGAATTTTTGGAGTACATTGAATTTATATCTCTGATTCTGTCTCTAAAAAGTGTTGCAGATTCAAAATCTAAATTATCCGCGGCTTCTTTCATTTGCTTTTCCAACGATTTTAAAATACTATCAATATTTTTGGTTGTTATATAAGTTTCATCTATTTCTTCCGACAACACCATAAGCTTTTCATCTTTAACTTTTTCCTGGAATTCTTCTAAATTTGCAATAGCTTTTATAATTGTTTTCGGTGTTATTTTATGAACTTTATTATATTCAAGCTGTTTGTTTCTTCTTCTTTGCATTTCAGTTAAAGCTCTATCCATGGAACCGGTAATCTTATCGGCATAAAATATTATTCTGCCGTCAACATTTCTTGCAGCTCTACCGCAGGTTTGTATTAAAGTTTGTTCCGATCTTAAAAAACCCTCTTTGTCCGCATCCAAAATTACAACAAGAGTTACTTCCGGTAAATCAAGTCCTTCTCTTAACAAATTTATACCTACAAGAATATCAAATTTTCCCAGTCTTAGATCTCGTATAATTTCTATTCTTTTTAAAGATTCTATTTCGGAATGCATATACTCTACCAGGAACCCCTGCTCTTTTAAATATGCTGTCAAATCTTCAGACATTCTTTTAGTCAGAGTTGTTATAAGCACTCTTTGCTTTTTAGCTACAACTTTTTTTATTTCTTTTATCATATCTTGAATTTGTCCTTCTATTGGACGAATAATAATTTCGGGATCAACAAGTCCGGTTGGTCTTATAACAAGTTCCACAATATCGTTTTTAGCTTTTTCCAACTCGTATTTTCCCGGAGTAGCTGATACCATAACACTTTGTTTTATTATAGATTCAAATTCATCAAACTTAAGGGGCCTGTTATCAAGTGCAGACGGTAACCTGAAACCGAAATTTATAAGAGTTTGTTTTCTGCTCCTGTCACCTTCATACATTCCTCTTATTTGAGGTAATGTAATATGGGATTCGTCTGCTATTAAAAGGAAATCTGATGTTTTGGGGTTGGATAAGAAGTAATCTATTAATGTTGTAGGTCTTGAGCCTGCAGGTCTCAGCGAAAGATGCCTTGAATAATTTTCTACTCCGTTACAGAAGCCTGTTTCCTGCAGCATTTCCATATCATATTTTGTTCTTTGTAACAATCTTTGAGCTTCAAGAAGTTTGCCTTCGGATTTTAAAACGGCAACTCTTTCATTTAATTCCGCTTCAATATTTTTTAGTGCAATTTTGAGTTTATCATTACTTGTAACAAAATGTTTTGCGGGATATATATAACAAACATCTTTTTTATTTAAAATATTTCCCGATATAGGATCGAACTCTTTTATTGTGTCTATTTCATCACCGAAAAATTCTACTTTTATTGCGGTTTCCAAATATGCGGGGAAAATTTCTACGGTATCACCTTTAATTTTAAATTTTCCTCTGAAAAAATCTATTTCATTTCTTTCATAATGAATTGAAATAAGTTCTCTTAATAAATTATCTATAGGAATTTTTTGTCCCACCGATATTTTTACGCACATGTTTTGATATTCTTCCGGAGCACCCAAATTGTATATACTTGATACTGAAGCAACGACAATAACATCATTCCTTTCCAGAATTGAAGTTGTTGCTTTCAATCTTAACCTGTCAATGTGGTCATTTACGGAAGAATCTTTTTCTATATACGTATCCGTTGCAGGAATATATGCTTCGGGTTGATAATAATCATAGTATGAAATAAAATATTCCACGGCATTGTTAGGGAAAAAAGATTTAAACTCTGAATATAATTGTGCCGCAAGAATTTTGTTGGGAGAGATTATCAGTGCGGGCCTTTGTAATTTTTCTATTAAATTTGCCATTACAAATGTTTTGCCTGAACCGGTGACACCCAACAAAACTTGAGAGTTTTTACCGTTTGAAAGGTTTTTATATAACTTATCTATTGCCATCGGTTGTTCACCTGACGGCTTAAAGTTTGATACTAATTGAAATCTGTTTTTCATGTTCAGCTATTTTTGATATCTTTTGGAATTCGTTAAAGTTTCTTTAAATTTTTTATATAGAATAATATTTATATCATGAATGTTTCTGATGTTTTTATTTAAACAAAACTTAATCGTAAGATCAAATTCACTTGTATTGGTAAGATTGAATTCTGCAGCATGTAATAATTCATTAATTTCTTCTATATTTAAATCCAAAGCTATTCCCAAAGCAATTAACGGCTTTTTTTGCGGTTTGATTTTATTGTTTATAATTTTATTAAAATGTTCTTTTGTTATATCTGCTTTTGTATATATATCGGAATCTTTGGTGTTATTTTTTTTATTGTAATTTCGTATGTGTTTTCTTAATATATCATTGAAATTTTTTAATTCTTTTTTTATAAATTGATCTAAAGTTAATTCCTGTGATGATTCTTCATAACTTAAATGCTTGATGTTTTTATCTTCATTTACTTGGATAATAGATTTTATATCTTCATCTGAAACGAAGAATTTCTCTATATATTCTTGTAATTCTTTTTGAAATTTTTTCTCTTCTTCTTCATTTGAATATATTAAAAAAAATTGTTCGGAATATCTTTCTTTTGTCATAAAAACCCCTTATTTTATACTAGTATAACTCTATCAAAACAATATGGATTCGTCAAAAAAAAGTAGCTTGGTAGGCAACCTTTTATTTAAAATAAAAATATATATTATGTATAAACAAAAATAAAACCAAAACAAGATAAAATAAAAATTTTCAATTTATGAATACAAAGAAAATAATTTGTAATAAGTCAAATATCAAAAATAAAAATATTTGTTTTTTTGATTCCGATAAACAAAATATTTTAGGTGAACTTTATAATGAAAATATAAAGGATTTAAAAGCTGAATATAAACTTACCGTTAATTTTGAAAAAACTTTAGATAAACAAATTGTTTATTTTATAAATCTTATGTTTTTGAAATATGGCAAGATATTTTTTATAGAGAATGTAACAAAAGAGCAGATAGTAAAAAACAATAAAAAATCAGTTAACTATTTTCAGAAATCAGCAATACAAAACAATCCAAAAGGGCAATATAACTTGGCATTAAGTTATTATTACGGTATAGGTATAAAACAAAGTTTTGATATGGCATTAAAATATTTAAAGAAATCAGCAAGACAAAAAAATTCTAAAGCACAGTATGCTCTTGCAACAATGTATTTAGACGGAATATCCGTTCGCAAAAATATTATGGCTGCAATATATTATTTCCGGCAAGCATCCGAACAAAAACATATTTTAGCAACGATAATGTTGGCTGCAATGTATAAGTTTGGAATAGGTTGCAGGCTTAATAAGCAAAAATCAAAAGAATTAATAGACAAAATAAAATCCTTTTAAATTTGTAGCTTGTCAGGCTACTTTTTTTCTTGAAAAATTATGTATATTTATGTCACAATATTTTTAGGAGGTCTTATGACTAAATTTTATTTGGCTTACGGTTCAAACTTAAATCAAAAACAAATGAAAATTCGTTGCCCGCAGGCATCATTTATCGGAACAACAAATCTTGAAAATTACAAACTTACATATAGGGATAATGGTGATGGTCGTGGTGTTATGAATATAGAAATATGCAAAGGTAATAAAATTCCTGTTGGTATATATTCAATTACGGAAGGAGATGAAAAAGAACTTGATTGGTATGAAGGTTTTCCTTCTTTGTATAGAAAAGAATTGGTGCAGGTGGTTCTTAATAATGAAAAAGTTGAAGTTATGGTATATGTTATGAACGAAGAAGGACATCCTTATGCACAGCCTACGGAAAGATATTACAATACAATTTATCAAGGGTATAAAGATTGCGGCTTTGACACAAAATATTTAAAAGAAGTTACGGAACTCAATAAACAAAATATTGAAAAAGGGGAATAGAAATGAATTCACAAGAGCAAATAAAAGAAGAACTGTTAGCGGAATATCATGTTAAAAGAAGAAAAACAAAACAAAAAGATTCAATTCCGTTTTTTACTATAGTATTTTTAGTTTTCGGTTTAATACTTTATATTATGATGAAAAGTGTTAATCCTTATTTATGGTTAGGCGGCTTTTTTGTTCTGTTCTTTTGGTTTCTTTTTACATCTTATATAGCAATACCGCATAGAAAAAAATTCAATTTTGTATATTGCTTTTTATTCATTTTTATACTTTCTTCATTGTTTTGGTATTTAGCTGATAAAAATTATAATTTAGGATATTATAATTCACAGTCAAAAAATGAAGCAGAACTTATAAACCTTACGAGATCTATATTAAATAGTAATCTTTCTGTTGAACAACAACAAGAATATTTAAAAATTTTGTTTTCACAACATAATGCACAAGTTAAAATATATCAAAAAGATTTAAAAGATAACATAATTTTTAAACAGGATTTTAAAATAAAAGAAGGTGTCGTAAATTATAAGCTTGATACTGATTTTGGAACGGATATTGTTTTAAAACAAGAAAACAAGAAATATATTATGTCTTATATTTCGTATGAAGAAAAAGATAATAAAAATCCTTTTTTATCTGCTATAACATTAAATACTATCAACAATCATAACGGATTTTATTTTAATGTAGATGTTTTTTCTTACGGTTTAAGCAGGAGAAATCTTATAAACAGTTTATGTTTCTTTGTTCCGTTTTTTGTTTTGTGGTTTTTGTTATTGATATATTTAAGTTCAGTATCGGAAAAGGAAAAATCAACAAATAATTCTGTCAATCCTGAATTTAGAAAAGAAATTGAAACTATTATGGAAGAACATAAAGAAGAATTTGATAGATTGAAATAAATAAAATAATGCATTAAACAAAAATAAAAATTTGAAAAAAATATTAAGAAAAAATGGAAAAAGAAAAACAAAAGAATAAAAATTTTGAAATAGGTTTATATTCATTTCTTTTAGCTTTTTTATGTCCGCCGTTATGGATATTTTTATATTTAATGTATCTGTTAAACAATTATAATGACAGTATAAAAGAATAATTGTTTAATTAAAATTATTTGCTGTTAGAATATGTATAAATTATATATAATATATTCAATATACATAATAATATTGGTTCATTGTAAATTATAAAATTTGTTTAAGGATTTTCATGACAAGTGATGAATTAATAAATTTAGCTTTCAGTTCAAAACAAACATATTCGGTTTATGATTTTTATTTTTTTCAAAAAGATGTTTCGTTTTTGGAATACTTACAAACAAATTATCCTTCGGTATACGATTTTATAACATTAAAACAATTAAATATAAAACATTTAAAAGACGGTGTTGCTGCCATAACTGTAAACCAAACAACAGGGCAGGTTACATTATTTATAAATTACAATAAAATTACATACATAAGAAATCTTTGTTTAGGTCTTGAAACAGAAGAGTTTTATAAAACATTAGCTTGTTTAATAATGCACGAACAGTTGCATTATATGTTGAAACATTTCAGGGTACCTTTTGAAGCATATAATCATAACCAACTGAATATTGCTCAAGATATGGTTATAGATAATATGATTCATAGAATTAATCCCGGTTGGCGGAATTGGCAAAATTTTGTGGATGAAATAAATAATAATATAGATAAACTTGATAAAAACACTATGTTTCATAAAATATCCACAGAAGAAAGTTCTCAATACGATTTATTGAATTTTAGTGACTTGGATATATATTTTTATATAAACGAACTGAAACTTGAAAAAGAAGAAGACAGAATAGACAAACATGAATGGACCGGTGATGAAGTAAGTGAAGATAGTGCCGGTAATACAGAACAGAAATCTCAACAGAATGAAAATGAAAGCGAAAATAATGAAAATAAAAATCAATCGGAAGCCCGTGAAAACAGTAAAAAAGATTCAAAGGAAGAAAATAACAGTTCTCAACCGAACAAACCTGTTGAAGATATGTTTGATAAGTTGGCATCAAAAGCAAGAGAAAGGTTAGCGCAAAATGCTAACAGAAAAATATCGAAGTTGAATAATAATAATGAACTGATAGATAAAGTTATAAATAAAATTGCTAACGGTAAAGAACATAATTTGTTTAATATACTAAAAAAATACATAAAGAAAATAAGTTATAAACAAACTACAAACACATGGAAAAAAATATCCAAAAAGCAACCGTTAAAAAGGCCTGTAGTAATGTATAAAAAAACGCCCGGTGAAGTATTAATTATAATAGATACTTCCGGCAGTATGCACGATTTTATAAATAACAAAATAGAAGATACAATGAATGGAGTATATACCGCATTTGCAAAAATGGCTAAAGTTTACGGTTTACCGTCAAAAATATATAAGTCCGATGTTGATAACAGAATATTAACATTTAACAAAATAAATTCCGTTAAAGAGTTATACGAAGTAAAAATTGCATTAGGCGGCGGTAACGATTTTAAGTTTGTGTTCGATAAATTGGTGTTGGATTGGAGCAAAACAGCAAAATCTTCACAAAAGTTTCCGGACTTTATTTTAGTATTAACTGATTTCGGTGACGATTTTTCGTTTTTAACTAAACCGGAATATAAACCTATAGAAAATAAAATAATATGGCTGTATACAAACTTCGGTGATTATTTCCCGGTACCGAAAGCAGGTCATGTGATAGACGTTTTAGCAGATGATTGGTCAACAAGTATAAGGTAATAAAGGAGAATAAATTATGCCTGAAACAAGTTTACAAATTCCGCAAATAAGTCCGCAGGATTTAAAACAAATGTTGGAAATTTTAGATAAAATGCCGAATCCGCCGGCACTTATGGTCTATGGTGCGCCCGGAATAGGTAAAACATCTATTCTGTCTGATTTTGCAAAAGAAAAAAATTATGACTTAAGAGTAAAACATTTATCCAGAATGGATGCTACCGATTGGTCCGGTATTCCAAAACAAAACGAAGGACAAAAATATACGGAATTTATGCCCATATCAATATTTAAACCTTTGGAAAAAGATAAAAACAAAATAATCATATTCTTCGATGAACTAAATACTGCAATGCCGCAAGTGTTAAATGCCGCGCTTGATGTAATACTTGAAAAAAAAGGAGAAGGAGAAGGGG
>JAFXOB010000064.1 GCA_017529005.1 Elusimicrobiota bacterium | reverse complement strand
GTGCTACAAACACCAACGGATTTAATATCAAAAATGATGGATAATAATTCTTCCAAACAAACAAATAATACAAAAAAAGATAAAGAAGAAAATTTAAAGTTTTTAGAATATCTTTTACCTGTTACATTCATAAATTTTTCTTCTATAGCAAATAGTTTTAATATTTATCCGATTAAACATTTAGCAAATAGTATATATATTTATTTTGTTACGGAAATAGATTATCCCATAAAAATACCATTTTTACGATGTATATTTTTACTGCTTTTATTAAAATTAATATTTAGTATATTAAAGAGATCTATATCAATAAATTATAATATGATAAATATAGATAAAAGGGCTTGTATTGTGTAGTAAAACAATACAAGCTTTTTTTATTGGAAAAGTATGAATATAAAAAACTTAGTAAATTATCAAAAACTTATAAGTGTTATGACAGCAACTTGTTTGCTGGTGTCTTTTGTTATAGGTCCTACGGCAGCAAGTGCTATAAATAATGAACAGACAACAAAAGAATATAATCAAATATTTAGAGAATTTATATTACCTTACAGTTATGGTAAAATAACCAACTCTCATTTTGCCGGAACAGATAGAGTAATAATAAATATACAAGATTTACATTGCCATCCTAAAGTTCAAAAAAATATAGCTAACATTATAGAAACATTTGATAAAAAGTTCGGAGTAAAAAAAATATATTTGGAAGGTGCATATGGTGATGTAAGTACAAAATGGATTGTTGATAAAATAGAAAATAATAAACAAATAGTAGAACAAATGTTAGATACGGGAAGATTAACCGGTGCGGAATATTATAGTGCATTAAGCGGAAAAACAGACTTAATAAAAGGTTTGGAAGAAAAAGAACCGTATTTGGATAATATAAAAAGATTAGGGAAAATTTTACAAGATCAAGAAAATATAGATTTAATATTAAAATCTTTGCATGAGTGTACAGATAAAGTAAAGAAAAAATATTATACTAAAAGACAATATAAGTTGGAGAAATTATTTAATGAATATAAAGAAGGTAAAATACCTTCACAAAAATATTATACATTGTTATCAAAACATATTGATAAGTTGGGTATAGATTTAACAAAGTACGAAAATTCATTAATATATGTAACGTTGTTGGACCTTCAAAAAGATTTAAGTTATAAACAGGCAACAAGAGAACTTCAAGAATTAATTTTTGTATTGAAACAACAATTACCTTATAATGCATATAAATCTTTGTTAGAAAATACGAAAAATTTTAAAGAAATAGAAAAACTTTATTCATATATTATTCAATTAGATAAAATTTATAATTTAAATGTTTCTTCAAATTTTAAAGAGTTGGATAAATATTTCAGATATGTGGAATTAAGTAAAAAAATTAACCCTGTAGAATTAGTAAAAGAAGATGAATTTTTAATTCAGGAAATAAATACAAGATTTGCACAAACAAAAGCGCAACAAGATGTCGTTTTCTTAATATATTTTGAAAAATATTTAAAAGATTATTTAACGACAAAGATAACATTAGACGATTATAAGTATTATCAGGAAAATATCAATAGATATATACAAGTATATAACAAATATGTAGATAACAGAGTATTAAGTTTATTAAGCGGATATATTAGAGAAACAGATAAATTTTATAACATAAATTTAGACAGAAATACATACTTTACAAAAAATATATTCAAAGAAAAAGAATGTTTGAATCAAATAGAAAACATATCATCGGCGCAGGATGAAATAAATAAAATAATAGATAATATGCAACAAGTTAAAGAACTTGATATAGTTGTTACCGGAGGTTTCCATTCGCAAACAATAACGGAATTATTGGAAAGCCAAAATGTAAGTTATATTGTTATAACACCTAATGTTACCGATGGAATAAAATTAGCCGAAGATACATATTATGAACTTGCAAAAGAACAAAGCAAAATAGCTTTTCAAACAATTGCGCCTATAATAGCATCGTTATCTCCAAAAAGGCAAGAACTATTATTAGAAAAGGTAGGTAATATACAACAGGAAGAGATAGAAAAAATAATAGGTTTGGATGATAACGGAAGAGCAAAAATTATTTCAGAATTAATGGCAGCAAATTTATTGGAAAGTGATGATTTGGGATATGTAGAAACAACACTTCAAAATATTATTAAAGATATTGTTGATGATTTACATAAAGAAAAAGTCACACCTGAACTAATATCTAAAATAAAAAATTTACAAAGCTTGCTTAAATATAAGGAAAAATTACAAAGAGTTATAGATTTGTTAAATGAAGGAACCGCAAAACAAGCCGTAATGCTTGTCGGTGATATGCTTACAAATATTTATAATATTTTTGATTCATTTCTTTCTTTTGCAAATAAAACATTGTCTCAACAAGAACAAGAATTTTCCGTTACTGATTTTGATACTGATGAAAGTTTTGATGAAGATATTGAAAAAGAAGATATAGATAATGTTTACGAAAAAGAGGAGATATATGATGATGATTTAGATCTTTGGTTTTCAGATGCCGATATCATAAAAGTATGTAGGGAAATTATCAAAGTAGGAAAAAACAATAAAGATATTAAAGATTTTATATGGTATTTGGGCAAATATAATATAGCTGATTATGAATTATTAAATAAAATACTTTCGGAATTAAAAACTTTAAATGATAGTAAAGAAATACAAGAATATTGCGGTATTATTTATACTCTCACTAATAAAGATAGGATTACCAGTAAAGAAAAAGCGATTAAAACCAAAGAAAATATAATGTCTTTCTTTGAAAAGCCGAAAACTTTACAATTGAAGTTCTGTAATTTGTTTTCAAAATTATTTGTAGGTCATGATTATCTGAGAGAAAATTTCTTCAATGCTTTATTGGATTTTGTTAATAAAAACGAATATACGGATAAAGATTTTGATTTCCTGCTTACGGTTTGTAAATATTCATTCCTTATTTCCGATCTTGGAACAAAAGAAAATATATATGATTTCTTAACTTTAGATATGGAAAAAAGAAAATTATTATATTCTTTTTATCAGTCTCCTAAAATGTATACGGATATAGATATTAACCGATTAACTTTAAATTTTATTTTATCGGTTTTAAATAAATATAATTTTAGTAATGAACAGTTTGATTACATAATGAGATTAGTTTGTTCTGCAAATATAACAAATACAAGTTCCGAACAAAAATATATTGAAAGTTTAAAAGAAAAAGAAGTTAATATGTTTGTTCTTGAAAATTTTAAATACATAGATACATATAATAGATATTTATTAGATTTACTTTTTAGTGATGTTGATGAAAAAAATGTGGAAAATTTTGTTTCTAAAATTCAAACAATAGTAAATTTATTTGATGATTTACGATATTATAAAATAGATACATTGGAGACAGAAAACAAAGGTTTGGCTTTGTCCGTGTTTTTAAATGATGTTTTTGAAAAATATTGTAAAGATAATAATATATACGATCTTGTAAAACAGTACCAGTTGGCCATACGCGTTTCAAGAAAAATGTATTCAATATTGGGTGATAATATTTTTACTTTACCCGGTGATAAAACAGATAATATAATAAAGGAAACATTAGACTATTACAATAAAATCGATAAGATTATTTCTTCACTTACTTTATTTACAAACAAAACTGCAATATTTTCCTTGCACAATAATGAAAGAAATTTCGATAGAAAAACTTTTAGATTTACTCCTGCGGGAATAAAAGAAATTTTTAAAAGATTGGATATAGAGCCTGAAGTTTTTGAAGCAGTTGAAATCTCTTTTATGGATAAAGTACTGGATTTTATAAAAACGATTAAACAAGATGAAATAGATAAACAAATTTTATTTGATTTTGTTAACAATCTTGACGGAAGTGAAATAATAAAAAAAGACATTTTACAATATTTAGCAAAGAAAAAAGAAAGTACAATATCTAAAAAGGCCATAAACAGATATGTTAACAGATTAAAAATTACAGAACGTTTTTTAGAAGTAAAACATTTCTTAAGTCATATAGAACATTTTAATGATTATGGTCAAGAAAAAGGAATTTTTATTTTTGACGGTCATGGTATAGATGATGGAATTTTTTATACAGAAAATTCTAAAATTACGGTTGAGCAATTGGCTCAATCATTGATAAATGCACATAACAATGGTGTAAATTTAGAAAATTTAACATTAATGTTTTCAAGTTGCCACTCTTATAAATTTGCGGACAATATTATTAATGAATTGATAAATAACGGAATTACCGCTTTTCCTCAAATAATTACCGATGCCGGGAAAGAAACGGTTTATGGTTATACAACAACAGTTGATTTGGATGGAAAACAAACTAAAGTTTCAAATTTATTTTATTCTTTAATGAAATATTTGGATTCAAAAACACCTGAACAACTTCAAAAAATGAAAGGTAGACTTACATTTAAAGAACTTGCCGATGCACCGAGATATTTATCTAATAATACGGTTTTTGTAACAAATCAGCAAATAACAAAATTAAATAGAGATTTAGAAAAAAATATTCATGATATAATAGAAGAAAATGGTACAGATAATGAAGAAAATATGTATTCTGTTATTAAAAACGGAACTTATGCCTCTTCTCATAATCAATATGCTCAGTTACAACTTCCTTCTACAAAAAAAGCTTTAGATAACCTTGGAAAAAACAAAGTAATAAAGAAAATATACAGAGCAAAAGCCGGTGAAAATTTTAAAAATACAAGATTAGGAGTAGCAATAGGTGTTTTAATGGAAACTTTTGTATTCTGGTTACCAAGTTTTGTTTCTAAACATCAATTTGATAAAACACAAACAAGTGGTGCAAATGCAGTTGTTTGGAGAATAAAGGCTTTATCAATAGGAATTGGTATTATTCCTGTTGTGTTGAGTATATTAAATCCTATAATTGCTGCCTTTATAATTCCCGTAATATTATTAACAAAAAGTGTATTACAGTATAATTATGATACACAAAAATCAAGAATAAATATTAGACTTAGTAAATACGAAAAACCAATAGTTGTTTTAATAGAAAAAAATGGTAACAGATACTCTTTAATATTTAGCCCGTCAAGCGGTTCTGTATTTTTAAGTTCAATTAATGAAGATGCTTTTGATCATGAAACATCAAAATATAAAGATTCTAAAAGTATAGAAGAATTTTTGGGAATAAAAATAAAATTTTCTAAGCATCGTCTTTCAGTTAAAGATTATAATGCAGAAACAAATATAAAATTTACAAAATATAGTAATATTTCCGAAATAGCACAATCTTTAAATACGCAAGATATTCTTTCCCCGGAACAATCAAAAATAGATTTGATTAAAAACGACAGAAAATGTACCGATGTAGAATATGTTTATCTTGATAGAGCAGAGAAGGAAAACAGGGATAAAATTAAATATGCTATCGATAATCATAAACTGTTAGTTTTATATCCGTTTTCAAAAACTTGTGATATAGATAGTTTAACGGATGAACAATTGTGTGCATTATATCTCCAAATTTCAACATATTTCATTAATATGGTAGATGTTTTATTACCTAAAGATATCTTACCCAGATTGATGGATGATAATTCTAAAATTAAAGGGATGGAAGATTTTCTTTTGGAATTAATTAAAAATGCATTTGTTTATGGTAATTTGGCAGATCCTTCAAAACCTATATATATTGATTGCGGGAAAGACAATTTTACGGTATATAATTCTTATAATGAAACAGAAAAAACAAGTAAAAAAAGATTGAGCTTTGCTGCGATGGCAGCATTAAGTGGGGCACACAGAGGTTTGAATACAATACAACATTATGCAGATGAAGCTCTTATAACCGTAACTTCGCAAGAAGAAAGAATAAGACAAATAGGGGACAATAAAGATGATAAATATTATGCGATAACTGTTGAAAGAATTAAACCGAAAGTAGAACAGAAAAAAGCAGAACAGAAAATAAAAGATATTTCTCGATATTTAAAAATTAATGACTTTGAAATTACGCGACAGAGATTTGAAGATGTTTTGGAATATTTACAAAACAATGATTATGAAATAACGGAAGATACTTACGAATATATACGATATTTTTTATATGTTTCTGCAGTAGATGTAGGTTGGATGATTTCATATAAATTTGAATTCTTTAAAAAATTATTTGATTTAAGTGATAGTTCTAAAAAATTTGTTTATGATTTTCGTAAACAAAATGAAGCAGAAATAAAAGGGAATCCCAATGTACTATCTATTATTATAAATATTGTTAAAGATTATGATAACAATCAATTTAGTGAAGAAGAATTTAAGACTCTTTTAAATCTTATAATGCAATTGTCTGATAGAATAGGTTCTTATGTAAAAGATAAAGATGTTCATCTAACTGAAATTATTACAAATAACAGAGTGTCAAATTTCTTTTTGCAGTATTACTTACAAAATAAAAAATTCTTTTATGATAAAGATTATAAAACACTGATTGCTTATCTTATATTTTCAGAAGGAACAAATATAGAATATTATGCTAAGCAAACTTATTTTGATAGTGAAATAAAAATGTTATTTAAAAATATGGTTGAGCATAAAATTCATGATTTAAATATGTTTTACAATGGATTAACAATGAAAATATATTTAAATCCGATTTTTAAGGAATTATTAGAACAAGAATATAATAAAAATAACGAGAATTTAACGTCATTAGTTCGTTACAGAGTTGCATTGGTAATAGCACAAAATCTATATGTTCATTTAGGAGAAAAGATAAACTTGTTAAATGAAGATGATATTAACAAAATTATGTATGAATGTGTACAAGATATTATTAATAAAAAGAATTTATTAAAGCAAAGATTTTTGTTTTCAGATGAAAGTGATTTTATGGGAGAGGAAAACGATGATGGCAAGATAAGTTTTGAAGAAGGAAAAGATTTTGGTATTAATAAGGGAAAGGCAAGTAATACAGGTATAATAGGTATTAGTAATAGTGAATTGGATGAAAACGGAGCAAGATTTTTTTCTTTAAGCGGAATTGGTTCGGTACTTAATTTTATAGAGAATACACCAAGACTTTTAATGAATTTAGAAGTTGAAGGGACGTCTGATGTTAAAGATAAAAAAGAAAAATTATTGAAAATGATAGAGGAATATATTTATTTAAAAAAGAATTATGGATTGTCGAATTTGGTAGTTGTTATTAACGGACACGGTGATGATTATAATATATATTTGAATGGAAAAGAATATGAAATAACAAGAACGGAACTTGCGCAAGCATTATTGCAAGCTTATAAAAACGGGGCAAATTTGGAAGAAATAACTTTGAATTTGGCAGCTTGTTCTTCTTATGCTTTTTGTGAAAATCTTTTTAAGACATTAAAGAGTTTAGAGAGAAATGAAAATTTAGAAATAAAATTGCCTAATATAATTACTGAAGCCGGGAAAGAAATTAAGCCGGGATTTGGTAAAAAAATTGTGTTCAGGAGAAATGTTACTGATACACAACGAATAACTATTTATATTGGTAATGCCGTTTATTCTCTTTTTATGTATGTTAAAAATAAGATTGTGAACAATGAATTTGTTTCTAAATATTTAACATTGAATGATGTATTCGATTCAGGGATGTATTATTCCAATCATACAATTTTTATATCGGGACAAGAAGTAGAAAAAATAAATACTGATTTTAGGGAAAAATTATTTGAGTTGTTGGGAGAAGATTTTATTAAAGAAGATGAAGTTGAAAAAATAATAAAAACTGCACAAATGCAACTTCCTTCAACGCAAAAAATATTAAATAAATTCGGTGAAAATTTCAGATTTACCAAGTTAGGAGTGGCACTGGGTGTTTTAATAGAGTTGTTTAGTTTTTGGGGACCTAATTTTATAAAGAATCATAATTTTGATCCATCAATACAAACAAAAATGACAGCAGTCGTGTGGGTAATAAGAGCGTTAAGTATAGGGATAGGATTAGGATCAGGGGTGATTTTAG
>JAFXOB010000063.1 GCA_017529005.1 Elusimicrobiota bacterium | reverse complement strand
TTTCATATTTATATTTTACAAAATGAAACGGACAAGGGGTTGTCGCATTTTTTATATAAAAAGGAAATAAAAAAAGCGGGCAACGGGAATCGAACCCGCATCACGAGCTTGGGAAGCTCGGGTTTTACCACTAGACTATGCCCGCATAAGACTATATAATTCTATGTTTTTTCTTTAACACTGTCAATTGTGATTTCGCAAATTTCAATGCCTGTTTTTTATCTTTTATTCTGCCTTCTTCATAAGCATTGTTTATATACTTTAACAATTCTCCTATTATCTTGCCGGGTTTAAGATGAAACTCTTTCATCAAAATATTTCCGTCTACAATTTTATCTTTGGGTTTGTTATTAATAAAATCAAAATAACTAAATATAAGTTTAGCAACGGATTTTTCCTGTTGTTTTAAAACTTTTTTAGGATATATTTTTTTCTTTAAATTCTTGTAAGAATGCCAATCTGACATTGCTAATATTAACAAGTCCGGAGTATTTTCTTTAATATCTCTAAACAGTCTCATTTGTGCTCTTGTTGTAATAACATCCGATTTTGCCAAATTTGACGGTCTCATATGTTCGGATATTATTGCTTTTGCAAAATCTATTTCTTTGTTACTCATTTTAAGTTCTTTCATTATTTGTGCAGTCTTTCTTGCACCTAATGCTTCATGTCCCAAAAATCTCATCTTGTTATCCATTCTTTTTGCACATTCCGGTTTTGCACAATCATGAAAAATCGCAATAAACTTTAGCAAATTTTTTCTTGTTACATTTTCCGAAAAAGTTTCGTTTAAATGCTTTTCCAAAATATCTTTTGATTTTGGAAAATATTTATTTAATTTAATCAAAATATTTTCTAAAGCTTCATAAGTTTGAAAACAATGTTGAAATAAACCTTTCGGATGATAATAAAAACTTTGAGCTGATTGTTTCATTTTTGTTATTACGGGGAATATTTTCTCTAAAAGTTTTATATCATCGATTACAGATATATATTGAGAAGATTTTTTATTGTTTAATATTCTAAACAACTCGTTTTTTATTCTTTCCCCTGCAGTTGCAGATATTCTTGAAGAACATTTTTTTATTAAAGATAAAGTTTCTTTTGAAATTTTAAATTTATATTCACTTGCAAATCTAAAAGCTCTCAACATTCTTAACGGATCATCAATGAAAACTTTTTTTGAGACAACTTTTATTTCTTTATTTTTTAAATCTTTTATTCCGCCAAAAAAATCTATTATATTTTTCTTAATATTATCAAATTTTTCTATCTTTACCGCCAAAGCATTAATTGTAAAATCTCTTTTTGATAAATCTGTTTTTATATTTTTATCTTGCATAAGAGAAACATCTATATATTCCAAATCAGAATTATTCATCACTGCTACTCTGTAAACCTGTAAATCGCTATGTAAAATAAAAGATTTACCTTTTATTTTTTTTGCTAATTGTTTTGCAAAAGATTCAGGCTTTTCAGATACGACTAAATCTATATCCAAAGATTTTTTCTTTAATAAAAAATCTCTTATATAACCACCGACAATATAAACCTCTGTATTTGTCTCTTTTGCAAGATTTATAACTTCATTAATTTCCTTAAGCACTTTATACTCCGCAATATTTTAATTCATTAAATATGTTGCATTAATAAGTTCTTTTACATAATAATTATTCTTTTCTTTTCTTATGTTATCAACATCTTCATATTTTATCATATTTCCATTTTGTAATATCAATATTTTATCCGATATTTTAAAGGCTGAAGATATATCGTGTGTAATAAATATAATATTTGTTTTTTGCTCTTTTTTTATTTTATAAAAAATATCCATTATCAAAGATTGATTTATAACATCAAGTGAAGCAAACGGTTCATCGGCAATTAAAATTTTTGGTTCTTTAAGAAGAGCTCTTGCTATTGCTATTCGTTGTCTTTGACCGCTGGAAAATTGATGCGGATATTTATCAAAAATATCATCTGCCATATCAACCAGTGCCAACTTTTCTTTTATAAAATTTTTTTTATCCGCTATTTTGTTATCTACGGCTTCCTTTAAAGAATATCCTATTGTAAGCTTAGGATTAAAAGAAGCATACGGATTTTGAAAAATCATTTGAACGGTATTTGAAAGTTCTTGTTTTGTATAATCTAAAATATTTTTATTATTTATTTCTATTTTACCGTTATCGTAAGATAACAAAGAACAAATTATTTTAGCAAGTGTTGTTTTACCGGAACCGCTTTCCCCTATAATAGAAAGAACATTATCTTTTTTTAACTTAAAAGAAATATTATTCAAAGCAATAAAATCTTTTTCTTTTTTAAAAAAAGAAGAACTTTTTTTATAAATTTTAGTTACATTTTCCACGGTTAACATTATAAATTTAATCCTTTAATAAAATACTATTCAGAAGTTTTTTTGTATATTCATGACTAGGGCTTTCAAAAATTTCTTTTTTTCTTTTTTGTTCGACAATCTCTCCTTTATACATTACAGCAACATAATCAGAATATTTCTTTGCTATCAAAATATTGTGAGTAATAATTATCATAGTTAAATTCAATTCTTTTTTTAGTTCGGAAAACAATTCTAAAATTTGTTTTTGAACAGTTAAATCAAGACCGGATGTAGGCTCATCGGCAATAAGAATTTTAGGATTATTTATTACAGCCATAGCAATTAAAATTCTCTGTTTTTGTCCACCGGAAAGTTGATGCGGATAAGAATTGTAAATTCTCTCAAAATCGTCGAGTTTTACTTTAGTAAATACTTCTTTTACCCTTTTTATTTTTTCTTCTTTGGTTAAATTTTTGTTATAAACTTCCAATGCTTCCAAAACCTGTTTTCCTACGGTTATTACGGGATTTAAATAAGAGTGCGGATCTTGTAAAACTATCGAAATATCTTTTCCCCTGATTTTACTTATATTTGAAATTAAATCTTCGTTACAAAAAGATATATTGCCTTTTTGTATTTTACCGTTGTCTATTGAAATAAGACCCGTTAAACTAAGTGCCAAAGTGCTTTTACCCGAGCCGGACTGACCTACAACAGCATAAGTATTTCCCTCTGCAACATCAAGATTTATATTCTTCAAAACTTCTTGATATCTTGAGTTTACATAATAACCTGCAAATAAATTTTTAATTGACAGAATTATATTATTCAATATGCTCTTCCTTCGGATCAAAAATATCTCTTACAGCTTCGCCTACCAAATTAAATGCCAATACCGTTACAAGTATTGCAATACCGGGAAACAAAGATAACCACCAAGCCATGTAAATATAATCTTTACCGGATGTAAGAATTTGTCCCCAAGACGGTGTAGGAGGTTGAACGCCTAACCCCAAAAACGAAAGTGCCGATTCCGTAAGTATTGCTCCTCCTATTGCAAGAGAAGAATAAACCATTAACGGTGAAATAATATTAGGTAAAATATGAACAAAAAATATTTTAATATTACTTATGGCCATCATTTTTGATACTAAAATAAATTCTCTTTCTTTAAGAGATAAAACTTCCGCTCTTACAAGTCTTGCAAGCCCGGGCCAAGAAGTAACACCGATAACTATCATAACATTATAAATATTCGGTTCTATAAAAGCTATAACAAGGATTATTAGAAAAAATGTAGGAAAACATAAAACTATATCGGTAAATCTCATTATTATATAATCAATTTTACCGCCATAATATCCTGAAATTATGCCTAAAAATGTACCGATAACAAGAATAATAAATACGGAAATAAAACCTACTGCCAAAGAAATTCGTGCACCGAAAATCATTCTTGTAAAAACATCTCTGCCTAAATCATCCGTTCCGAAAAAATGATTTAAAGACGGAGATTGCAACCTTTCAAAAACATTTTGTTGTGAAGGTGTATAAGGAGATATTACAGGCGCGAATAAAGCAACAAATATCAGCAATAATATTATCGATAACCCTATAACCGCAAACTTATTATTAATTAATTTTATAAAAATATTTTTCATAGTTTTATTTATATTTTATTCTCGGATCTGCATAAGTATACAACATATCTGCAATAATATTTCCCAACAAAGTAAGTATTGCAGTTAATGTTGCTATTGCCATAACAACGGGATAATCTCTTGCCATCACAGCTTCATATCCTAACCTCCCTATACCGGGATACGAAAAAATCGTTTCAAAAATAAAACTTCCACCGATAAGGCCCGGAATAGAAAGCCCTATTATTGTTATCATCGGTAAAAGAGTATTTTTCAGTGCATGTCTGAAAATAACCTGTTTTTTTGTTAATCCTTTAGCATAAGCTGTTTTAATATAATCTTGTTTTAACACTTCAAGCATTCCGGATCTTGTATATCTTGATAAAGAAGCTAAAGACACTATAACAGAAACAGCTACAGGCAAAATTAAATGTTTTGTAATATCTAAAATTTTTTCAAAAATATTCATTGTTTCAAAATCAAAAGATACTAAACCTGATATCGGTAACCAACCCAATTGAACGCCAAATAAAATCATGAACATTAAAGCCAACCAAAAAGATGGAACAGAATAAGATATAAACAAAAGAACAGTTATTGATTTATCCGAAAAAGAGTCTTTTTTTATTGCACAATATATTCCCAGCGGTATTGATATAAGACAAATAAAAAACAAAGACAAAACATTAAGTAAAATTGTGGCAGGTAATCTTTCGAATATTTTATCTCTTGCAGGTCTTGAATCTTTAAAAGAATTGCCGAAATCAAAAACAACCAGTCTTTTCAACCAATCACAATACTGAACATAAAAAGGTTTATCAAGGCCATATAACTGTTGCAATTTTTCTTTTGCTTCCGCTGTAACTTTCATATTCATATCAGTTATAGAATCGGTAGGTTTTCCCGGAGTAATATGCATAATAAAGAAAGTTATTATTGTTATACCTATAAGTATCGGTATTGATGATATTATTCTTTTAATAAAATAGTACATATATGTTTGATATTATAAATAATTATTATAATTTTTTGAAATAAAAATATATATTTCAACTTTATCTCTTTATTTTATTTTAGTATAATTTTTTTATTCAATTCTTATACAAGGAGCATTTTATGATTTTGATTTTAGATTTCGGTTCACAATATACTCAGGTAATTGCAAGAAAAATAAGAGAATCTCATGTTTATTGTGAAATATTTCCGGGAAACAAAAAATTAAACGAAATTCAAAATATAGATTCTGTTAAAGCAATAATTCTTTCAGGCGGTCCTGCAAGTGTATACGAAAAAGATGCTCCCAAACCCGATGAAAAAGTTTGGCAAATGAATGTACCTATTTTAGGTATTTGTTATGGTATGCAATTAATAGCACAGCAGTTAGGCGGAAAAGTTCAACATTCTAAAAACAGAGAATACGGTCTTGCAGATATCGTTATAAAAACAAAATCGTTACTTTATACAGGATTAAAAAATAAAATGCCTGTATGGATGAGTCATGGTGACAAATTGACAAAAATACCTAAAGGATTTAAGGTTGTTGCAAGTTCAAAAAATTGTCCTAATGCAACAATAGTAAACAATGAAGGAACTATTTATGGTGTGCAATTCCATCCTGAAGTTCATCATTCCCCTTTCGGAAAACAAATCTTAGATAACTTTTTATTTAAAGTTTGTAAATTAAAACAAGATTGGACAATGAAAAATTATATAAAAGATGAAATCGGAAGAATAAAAAAGCAGGTTGGTAAAGGTAAGGTTTTATGTGCATTATCAGGTGGGGTAGATTCTTCTGTTGCTGCAATAATGATGCATAAAGCCATCGGAAAACAATTGATAAGTGTTTATGTCGATCATGGTTTACAAAAACTGGGTGAAACCGAAAGAGTAAGAAAAATATTCGGTAAAAAGTTTGGCAAGAATTTAATAATAGCAGATGCAAAAAAATTATTTTTAAACAAATTGAAAGGTATAACAGACCCTGAGCAAAAAAGAAAAATTATCGGACACACTTTTATAGAAGTATTTGAAAAAGAAGCAAAAAAGCTAAAAGGCATATCTTTTTTACTGCAAGGTACAATTTACCCTGATGTTATAGAAAGTGCAAAAATAGGCAAAGCTGTAACGATTAAAAGCCATCATAATGTAGGCGGTTTGCCGGAAAAAATGAAAATGCAGTTAGTTGAACCTTTAAAATCTCTATTTAAAGATGAAGTAAGACAGTTGGGAAGAGAATTAAAAATTCCCAACGAAATAATAGACAGACAACCTTTTCCCGGTCCGGGACTTGCAATAAGAACTCTTGGTGAAATAACAGAAGAAAAATTAAGAATAGTTAAAGAAGCAGATGCAATTGTTGACCAAGAAATAAGGAAAGCAGGATTATACGAAAAAATTTGGCAATCTTTTGCAATAATTCTTCCGGTAAAAACGGTAGGTGTTATGGGTGACCAAAGAACTTATGAATATGTTATAGTTATAAGAGCCGTAAATTCCGTAGATGCAATGACTGCCGATTGGGTAAAATTACCATACGAAATTTTAGGTAAAATTTCTTCAAGAATAATAAATGAAGTTAAAGGTGCTAACAGAGTTGTTTATGATATTTCGCAAAAACCACCTGCGACTATCGAGTGGGAGTAAGACGACAAATCATTAATGTATAGTGTATCGTGTATACTTAGAGACAAAACGACAATCTATAATTAATAATAACTGAAAATAATAATATAAAAAACTAAAGCTTAAATTTAAGCTTTAGTTTTTTTGTTGAAAAATAAGAGAGATATAACAAATAAGGTTACACCTATACAAACACAAGAATCGGCAACATTAAATGCAGGCCATCTGTAAACATTTTTATAACCTACATCAATAAAATCTACTACTGCGCCTCTAAAAAGTCGATCTATAAGGTTACCTGTTCCCCCTGCCAATATCAGCAGCAAAGAATGAGTTTGAAGATTTGTAAGTTCTTTTTTGTTCTTAATAATAAAATATATTAAAAATATTATTACTAAAGATACCAAAACAATAAAAAATATATTGTTATTCTGAAACATACTGAAAGCTACACCGGTATTCGATACATTTATAATGCTAAAATAATCATTAATTTTTATAAAAGAATGATAAGGTATTTTTTTTATAACAAGAAACTTTGTTATATGATCTAATGCTAC
>JAFXOB010000062.1 GCA_017529005.1 Elusimicrobiota bacterium | reverse complement strand
TATCTGTTGAAGGATATGTAAGTTGTAAATAATCTATAAATACTAAATCCAATTTTTGTTTTCTCTTTTTTAGTTCTTCAATAAGGTTATCAATTTGCGATTTTATTTTTCCTGTTTTTACACTTTCACCATCATATATATAAAAAAATCCTTTACTTGTTATTTCATTTATTTCAGGATTTTTTTCAAAATCGGATTTGTTTATAAATATATTTAATTTGTTAACTTTCATTCTTATTAACAAAGGTATTAAACTGACACTTGCCGTTTCTAAAGAAAATACAGCAACATTTTTATTACTGCTTATAACAATATTTTTTATAATATTTATCGCTAACGAACTTTTTCCTGTTCCTACTTTACCTGTAATATTTAAAATATCCGCAGGTTTTAAACTTTTTATTATTTCTTCTAAAAAATTAGAATTTTTCATTGTTTTTTCTTCCATTTTTCCCCCATTGTTTTAAATTATAACCACTACAGTTTTCTGTTTATGTCGTTTCCATCAATCCCTCCATTCTGCCATCCCTCTATACTTCCATACCTCATATAATACCATCCCAAGTGGACAACAGTCTGTCCTTTTGATAAAATGTAGAAAATTTATTATTAGATGGAATTTTATGAATAAAATATCTGCAATAATATTTATTTTGAATAAGTTGGATGGCGGAACAGTAACAACGAAAGGTCTTGCCGAAGAATTAAATGTGTCTACAAAATCTATTCAAAGATATATTAGAGAAATAGAAAATGCTGAATTCCCACTATATAACCCGCAAAAAGGTGCTTATGCTTTTTCTGAAGGATTTTCTTTACAAAAGATGTTGTTATCCGATACGGAAGCCGGACTTTTAGTATTGTTAAATTCTTTTGTAGATTCTTTAAAGAATAAAAAGATAGATAAAAGTTTTGATATATTTAGAAAAAGGATATTGTCTGAAAACACAGATAGTCCCTTTTTTATAAAGTTTCAAACCGGACCTAAATATGAAATAACCGAAAAAACTAAAACTATAGAAAAAGCAATAAAAGAAAATGAATATTTGACAATCGAATCCGTATATAACAAGAAAATACAAAATTTAAAACCAATAAAAATAGCATACTTTGAAGGATTTTGGTATTTAATTTGTTTACTGGGACAAAAAAATAAAGTTTTAAAATATGATATTAACAACATAAAAACAATTACACCTATGAACAAACAATTTGAAATCACAAAAGATATAACCAAAATATTAAAAGAAAGTACAAATATTTATTTTGAGATGGAACGAAAAATTAAAGTAACCCTTTTCGCTGCTAAAAAAGCTGCAAAATATTTTAAAGTAAAAAAATATTTCCCGTTACAAAAAATAACAAAAGAAAACAAAGACGGTTCTTTAATATTGGAATGTAAAATAGCCAAAGAAGAAGAAATTCTACCTACAATCTTTCATTGGTTACCTTATGTTAAAGTTATGGAACCTAAATGGCTCGATGATACAATTAGAAAAATTTTAAAACAATACTAAAATTTGCTTCGCAAAATTTGATGTATGAATGTATAAAAGTATGGATGTATGGAAGAAAGGCAAAAAAAAAACAATAAAAATCAAAGCTACAAATAAAGATTGTTTTTATTTTTCACAAACTCTTTTTCTTGTTTTCCTATACACTTGTCATGTGTTTGCCTAAAAATATACAGTATCTTATAGCAGTGTAAAACTTTGGAATAAAATTAGTATATTTTATTGAATAAGTTCCGTTATCTGTTTTTACTATATATTCGGAAAAAGAAATTTCTTTAAAAAGTTTTTTGTTTTTAATCCAACTTTCTTTCTTGTAAAACATAGTATCATCCGAGATACTTTCTACTGTTATTTCCGCATAAGGATATTTGCAAATTTCTTTAATTAATTCTTTTTTCTTTTCTTGAGTATTTTTCGACAACAAAACTTGTTCAACAGCAGATTTTACAGTATCACAAGTATCAATTTCCGAAGCTGTATATCCTTCATAATACATATAATAGCCAAAATATAATATAGATATAAAAACAAATGCTGATATCAAACAATACAGAAATATGAATTGTAGTTTTTTCTTTATCATTTTAGTTATCCTTAAAATTTATTTTTAATATTGTTATACCATACTAACCGGACAACAGCATGTCGCGAAAAAAAATATAAAAATTTATTAAAAAAATAAAAAGCATATCAAATTTTAAAATTTGATATGCTTTTTTATTGATTTATTTTTGATATTTTTAAAACATCTAAAATACTTATTAATATATAATAATAAAAGTATTATTTATCTTCATATCCGTAATCAAACATATAGTTATTCTCATCAAAAATGTCACTGCCTTTGAAATACATAAATCTTGAATTTTTTTCAAATACCGTATGTTGAAAATCTTTCGGATAACATCTCGGAAGATCGGCAAATAAGTCTAATCCGTTATTTTTTTCATCAGTTGTTAGTTTTTTATTTGTAAACTGATTTATCGGATTATCTATAATATCTTTAGTTACTATACTGGGGACATCTGCATTTGTCATAAGAGTATAATCTGTTTTATATTTCCCTTTCGCATTAAAATCTTTAACAAACAATACCGGAAAGTAATAACATGTTATAGGATTATAAAAATTATCAACGAAATCAATATTCGGACATTTTTCGGAATCATAAAACAAATTGGAATAATCCCCGTGATCAGACACAATAATAATTCTGGTATTATCATATACATCATTCTCTTTTAGAAACAATAGAAATTTACCTATAAGAGAATATGCAATATAATTTTCACAATAGTTTTGCAAACCGGAATTTAACCCCATCTCTTTTGATAACTTTCGACGATATTCTGTTGCTAATGCACTAACATTCTCATTAAAAAAATCAATTACAACATCTGGATTCGTTAAATAATACTCAAAAATATGATGTGTTACATAATTTTCAAAAATATAAAAATTATTTTTTTTAGAGTTAAAATCCGTTATATAAGGTAAATAAAATAAAGCGGAAACATTATCAACAAAAGTGTCCAATTGAAACAAAAAAGTTTGTTCATTTTTTGTTTTATTTATAAAAAAAACTCTTAAAAAATCCGGCATACAGTAAATTACAGAATATTTTGTAAAAATATTTACTTGATAGTTAACAGATTGCAATTGTATATTTTTTACATCATAATCACGATTATTATTATTCATATAATTTTGTCTGTATAAATTTGAGAATTCCCCGATTAAATAATCGTTTTTATATTCATTACTATAATATTCATAATCAAATAAAGTAACATTCCAATTATTGTTTTGTAATATACTTGGCAAGACAAAGGCACCTTCTTCTAATTTTTTCAAT
>JAFXOB010000061.1 GCA_017529005.1 Elusimicrobiota bacterium | reverse complement strand
CTAATATTTTAAAATTTTATACTATCGGCATTATCAAATGGATAAAATCATTTGTTTCTTTAAATTTTATAACTATAGGATGTTTTGGACCGCAATATATAAATTCAAAATCTTCGTTTTCAATATTCTGTAATAAATCTTTTAAAAAATCAGGATTTAAATTAATACTAAAGCTATCACCATTATAATCAGTTATCAGTTCAGTTTCTCCAAAGCCGATACCAATACTATTTGAAAAAACAATAATTTTATTCTTTTGAAAGTTAAATTTTATTGCAAAGCCATCATTAAAAGATAAATTTCTCTCAATTATTACAGATATTTGTTTTACCGCCGATAACATTTCTTCCGTATTTACATTGATTTTTGTTGTTTGTTTCCATTGTAATATTTTTTCATAATCCGGGAAAGATCCATCTATCAACTTTGTTTTAAATATTAAATTATTTGATTCAAATGTCATTAAATTGTTGTCTACATAAATTTTAATATTTTTATTTTCATTAAAATCAAATATCTTTAAAATATATTCTACGGATTTGACCGGTATTACAGCTTTAATATTACTACTTGTATTCATACATATCTTTTTAATAAAAGACAATCTTCTGCCATCCGTTGCCACACAAGCTGCTTCTTTATCCTTTACAATAAAACATATACCGGTTATTACATATTTTTGAATATCTTTTGATACGCAAAATATTGTTTTCTTTAATAAATCTTTTAAAATTCGTAAATTTAATAATACAAAAGAATCTTCTTTTGATTGAGGTAATGCAGGATATTCTTTCGGTTCAATTCCAACCAACATAAATTTTGATTTCTGTGCATTTATATTTATTTTTGTATTTTCAACATTTATTTCAATATCACAACTCGGGACTTCTTTTACTATATCAAAAAATTGTTTTATCGGTATTGTTATAGAACCTTCTTTTTCTATTTTACCTTGAATATAAAACTCTATTGCAACTTCTAAATTTGTTGCCGAAAACTTTATCTTATTTTCTTTCTTTTTTGTTTCAATTAAAAAATTGGCAAGTACAGGTAATGTTATCTTTGATGATACTATCGGTTGTATCATCTGCATTGCTTTAAGCAATTCATTTTTTGAACATACTATTTTCATAAATTTACTCCTTTAAATATTAATCATGAAAATAGTATACAAAAACGTTGCGACAAGAGTTTGTCGCAACAAAATTATTTTGATGTTTTGTTTATCCAATTAACAACCAAATTTACAAAAAACACTTTTGCCTTACCTTGAGGATGTCCTAATCTTAAAATATTTATACCAATATCTTTTATTTTAACAAAAGCTTCTCTATACCACATTGCTTGTACTTTAAAAGGATCCGATGATAAATTTTTAGGCATATTTATTTTCTTTATAGAATCAAACAAAACATTTTCATTTTCTTTTTCTTTAAAAATATAACCATCATAGTACAGACCAGTATAAAAAACTATATGTGTAGGTTTTATAATTTCTATTTCTTTTCTTATAACATTCAATTTGTTTATACAATACTCTTTAGTCTCTTTTTTCGTTGTATCTTTATAAGTGCTCGTTTTAGCAGCATCATTACATTTGACCATATTTGTTACAGCTATATTCTCACAAGATTCATCACCGAATATTTGTTTACTTATTTCTTTTGTATAATTCCAAAATTTATATTTACAAGAAAAGAATCTATTTTCTTTTTCATCTATTTTCATGACTTCAGGATCAAAAAAGGAACTTTTTATATCATCTTGACCATCGCCAACCGCATTTTTACCTACAAAAAGAATTTTTATTTTATTTTTTTCCCAGTTTTTACCGACACACCACATACCGACAGGATTATTCAACTTATTATTTTTGTTTTTACATTCACAACAGTCTTTATTTTTTTCTTTATTTCCTAAAGAAATCTTGTTATACATTTTAACTATTTCGTTTTCCAAATAGTTTAAAGTATATTTATCTGCCATAAAAAACTCCCGTTTTTTATTCGTTTTATAAAAAGAGATAATTAACTAATAACTATATGTTGCTTTATTTCTTTGATGATTTCTTTGATGTTTTTTTTGTTGTTTTTTTAACCGATTTAGTTTTTTTAGTTACAATTTTTTTTGTTGTCGATTTTTTTGCTATAGTTTTTTTTACTGTTTTTTTCTTTTTAGGTTTAGTATCATCGCTTTCCCATATATGTTCAAGATTATATAATTGCCTTAAATCCTGGCTCATAACATGAATAATTATACCGCCGAAATCCAACACTTTCCAATTAACGGCAGAATTTCCGCCGTCTCTTCTTAACACATCAACGGAATAATCATATTTAAAAGTCTTTTCTATTTCGTTTATTATGGCATTTATTTGAGGCATAGAGTTTGCCGTTGCAATAACAAAATAATTAGTTATAGGAGTTTTTTCTTGAACATCCAAGAGAACAACATTTTCGCCTTTCTTGTCTTCGGCTATTTTTACCGCCTGTTTTGCAAGTTTCAAAAAATCTATTTTTTTCATATCTCCCTCCCTAAAAAACGACAATTTATAATGTACAATATGTAATAAAAAACAAAGGTTATAAATTAACAACAAATCTGTTACTTTTAATCTTTAAATTCTCTGTCTAATTTATCATATATATTACAATCTTGACCCAACAATACTGATACATCAGCCAAAGGTTTTTCATGCGGTCTGAAAATTACTTCACCACAACCTATTATATTTTTTATTTGTTTTATTTTTTCATAATTATCAACTAAATCATAAATCGTAGTAAACATATACTTCTTTAAAGATGATCCCCAATCAACAACATCAAAATTATTTTCTCTTATTTTATCAACAGCCTTTATTGCAAGTCTTGCTTTATCCGTAGTATTTAAAACTTCAGCTCTTAAATAATTTTCATGTTTAACAGTATCATTATTAAGGAAATCAATAATTTTATACAAATTTTTTTCATCAATTTCTATTCTTTTTCTTCTATTTATAACAGGAATATCCGCATATTTTATTATTTTATCTTCATTTAAAATGTAAGCATACAACAAAAATAAATCCTTCAATTCAAAATTAGTTTTCAGAACAATATTTTTATTATATAACTCTTTTATAAATTTTATAAATGAAACTCTATTAAAGTTACTATATATATAATTCAAAAGTTTTATTGTTGCAACTATAATTGTATCTCTATAATCATCATTTTGTAAAATAATATCAAATAATTTTAAATTGTTTTCCAAATCTTTTTGTTTTG
>JAFXOB010000060.1 GCA_017529005.1 Elusimicrobiota bacterium | reverse complement strand
TATTTAAAATATGAAGTAATATATTGTCTATATGATATAAATACGGTTCCAATTTACAAAAAGAATATTCTATTGCATAAGATAATGTAACAACCAGATGATATAGTTTGTATTGAAAAGAAGAAAAAATATGTTTTATATTGTCAAAAGACAAACTTGTTATATCGGGGTTTTCAGTCACCATCACAAAATCATCAAGATTTATAAAACCTGCCGTAATTGCGGGATAAAAAGCAAAAACGGTAATATATGCCAATAATATTAAAAATAATGTTTTATATATTCTCAACATAATTTAATATTATATTTTATCAATTTTTATATATATACTGCAAAAAAAAACATACTTCATTTTAAAATGAAATATGTTAAACAAAAATATACAAACTTACTTACATAGCAATAATAGTAACACCGGCTTGTTTAGCTTTTGATATCACCAAATCTTTATCCAATATTAAAGTTGAACCTGCTTCTATTATCATTGCTCTGATTTTGTTATCTTTTAATGTATCTATAGTTCTTGTTCCTATTACAGGAACATCAAACCTGAAATCCTGATTAGGTTTTGCAACTTTCACTACTATTGCGTTTTCACCGCCTAAAGAATAAGCCCTTTTTATACATTCATCCGTTCCTTCTATAGATTCAACCGCTAAAACGGATTTATCTTTAACTACAACAGTTTGACCTATATCAAGGCCTGCTATTCCTTTTGCAATTTTAAAACCGAACTCTGCATCTTTGTTTTCATCGGAATTTAACTTTTTACCGACAATAATACCTTTTTGTGCAAGTAAATGCTGTAAATATATATGCGAAGGCAAAAATTTTATTCCGTCTTTTTCAAATTCTTTTACTACAGCACCTAAAATAGTATCTGTTTTTTTATTTACTAAAGATGTCATTACTTTAAGTGCTCTTAAATCCATAGTTATCGCAGAATAAATTTTTGCATGTTTAACCTGCCCGACCATTATAGCAGTATCAATATTTCTATCTTTAAATGTATCTATAATTTTCTGTATTTTACCCACGGAAAGCCAAACCGTTTCATCGCATAAATTTTCTATGCCTTTATCGGCTTCTTCTTTTAAAGCGACCGCAACAACTTTATCCCCTTGTTTTTTTATTTCTTGTGCAACAAGGAAAGGGAACCTTCCGTTACCTGCAATCATTCCTATTGTTTTCATAATTATTTAGGTCTGCAAAGTCCTCTTTGGGATTTTTTTATAAAATCAATTATATCTTTAACATACATAGACGAAGATAATTCTTCTTCTACTTTTGCAACAGCATCGTTTAATGTTAAATGAGATAAAAACAAAATTTTATAAGCATGTTTTATATTTTCTATTTCTGCAATAGGAACTCTTTTTCTCTTAAGTCCTACTAAATTTAAGCCGAATAAACTTGCTCTGTCTCCTTGTGCTTGTGTATAAGGAATTATATCCATACCTATCATTGAACCACCACCGGTAATAACATTTTTACCGATTTTAACAAATTGATGAACAGCTGTAAGTCCACCCATAACAACTCCGTCGCCAACCTCGACATGTCCTGCAATTGCACAACAATTTGCAATAATACAATTGTCTCCTACAATACAATCATGGGCAACATGAGCACACGTCATAATAAGACAATTTTTACCTACAACTGTTTGACCGCTTGCACTTGTTCCTCTGTTAACAGTTGCAAACTCTCTAATGGTTGTTCCGTCTCCGATTATTGCAATCGTTTTTTCACCGGCATATTTTAAATCCTGCGGCGCCGCACCGATTGATGCATGTGAAAAAATTTTACAATTTTGTCCTATTCTTGCACATTCTATTGTTGCATGAGCACCGATAATTGTTCCGTCTCCTATAATAACATCCTCACCTATAACCGCATAAGGACCGATTTCTACATTTTGTCCGATTACTGCTGATTTATCTATTACTGCCGTACTGTGTATCATAATTATTTCTCCCTATCTACTATAATAAACATAAACTCTGCTTCCGCTACTAATTTTCCTT
>JAFXOB010000059.1 GCA_017529005.1 Elusimicrobiota bacterium | reverse complement strand
AGAGAAGATGGTTATCTTTACTTCATTGACAAAGATGGTGATGTTTCTAGATCAGTAATGGCAAGAGGTGGAAAAAAAGGCGGTAAAACAAGCAAAGTTGCTAAAGCTGGTGTAAAGAAAGAATCCGGTTTCCTCTATTTCTTAGACAAGAACGGTGATATTTCAAGAGCAAAAATGTCAAGAGGCGGACAGAAAAGAAAAAAAGCAAAAAAAGCTAAAAAAGTTGCAAAAAAAGCTTGTGCAAAGAAAGCTTGCAAAAAATCAAAAAAGAAATAAGCTGAAATAAATAAGATGCCCCGATAAATTTTTTATCGGGGCTTTCTTTTTTGTATAATTACTTGATTTTTGTAAAAAAAAAGTGTAGAATACTTACTTGTAACATTTTAAATAGAAGATGAGTAATTGATTCCGACATGGCTCAATGGTAGAGCATCCCGCTGTTAACGGGAGGGTTGTAGGTTCGAGTCCTACTGTCGGAGGTTTTTATTTGGTAAAAAAACATGAAAAACGAATATATATCAATTTTTATTACTGTTCCAAATATGAATATAGCAAATAAAATAACTAAATTTTTGATAGAGAAAAAAATGGTTGCATGTGTAAATATAATTCCAAAAATAAAGTCTGTTTATTGGTGGGAAAATAAAGTTTGTAAAAGTGATGAGCATTTATTGATTATGAAATCGGTAAAAAGTAATTTTAATAAAATAGTTAAAGAAATAGAAAAAATACATCCTTATAAAGTGCCGGAAATAGTTTGTGTAGATATAACCGCAAATAAAAATTATTTAAATTGGATAAAAGAATATGCAAAATAAAAAGATAATATTAGCATCGTTGTCACCAAGAAGAATAGAATTGTTAAAAAAATGGGGACTTAAATTTAATGTAATTCCGAGTAATATAGACGAGAAACATAATTTTAAAAGGCCATCATCAATAGTAAAATCTTTATCTTATAAAAAAGCGGAAAATGTTAAATTACAACATCCGAATAGTATTGTTATCGGTTCGGATACAATAGTTGTTTTAAACGGGAAAATATTAGGTAAACCAAAAAATAAAAAACATTCTATAGAAATAATAAAAGAATTAAATGGTAGTTTGCATAAAGTATATACGGGAGTTTCTATATTGAGTGATAATAGAAAAGTTACCTTTTATGATGTTGCTTTTGTCAGAATGCAAATGTTACCTAATGAACAGTTAAAAAATTTATTTGGTAAACATATGGATAAAGCCGGATCTTATGCAGTTCAAGATAAAGATGATTGTTTTGTAAAAAAAATATATGGCGACTACTATACTGTTGTAGGATTGCCGTATATAAGATTAAAAAAAGAATTAAAAAATTTTAATATTTATCTGAAATAAAAAATTAATCTCTGTTATCTTCCAACAAAACTTTTATTTTAGATGTCCTTTTAACATTATCAAACCAATCATTTAAAATTTCATTAGCTTTTATTTGTATAAGAGCATTTTCATCTAAAGATTCCGTTATTTCGGAATTTGATATTTTTGCTGCAGATGCTATAAGAATTTGTAACTTGTTTGATGCAATTTGTTTTCTTCTTAAAGCTTCAAAATCTTTTGGAGATATTCTTAAATTATTTAAAAACTGATAATAATTTCTGCTGTCAAATTGACCATTTGCATTTAAAAAATACGGATATGTTTGAATATCTACTGCAAGTTCGTTATCACTTACTATTATTCCATAATTTTTTGCCTGTTGCCAAATCAGTTCATCTTGAATTAAGTTTCTTAATATAGTATTTTGAACATTTTTCATCATTTCTTCCGTAACATCTTGTTCTGAATTTTTTAATGTGCCAAGAGCATTATTATATAAACTGTAATAATATTTATATGGAATTTTTTTACCATTAATAATTGCAACTGTATCAAACGAAGTATTATTTCCAAATGTCGATACTCCGAAACCGGCTATAAAAGTTCCTCCGAAAAAGCCTACTAATATTATTAATATAATTGCTACTTTATGTTTCCTAAAAAAATTCATCATAATTATATACCCTCTTATTCTTTGTTATATGTTTTCTTCAGTGTTTTCTTCTGCAGTTCCTCTTCTTTTTCAATCATTAAGCTTTTACCTTTAAAAATAGCTCCTTCATTTATAGATAAAATTGTTGTTGTTAAATCACCTGTTACTTTAGACTTGTTTAATAATTCTATACATTCTGTTGCCGTAATATTCCCTTCAACAATACCATCAATTACTACATAATTTGCATTTATGTTTCCTTTTACTTTAGCAGTTTCACCTATTATGACATTTGCGGCTTCTTTTATATTTCCAACTAAAATACCATCAACTCTTAAACTTTTAGTTACTGCAATATCACCTTTAAAAGTTGTTCCGTTTCCTATTAAAGTTTCTATTGTATCAAATACTTTTTTATTTTTTTTATTTAACATTTT
>JAFXOB010000007.1 GCA_017529005.1 Elusimicrobiota bacterium | reverse complement strand
TTTTTTCTTTTTCTTTATATCTCTTTTAATTTTTGAGAAGTATCAAAATTTTCTAACCATTCTACTTTACGACAGTGAGAATATATGTTGTTTTCATCAAAGAAATAATCTCCATTTAATCTTCCTATACCCAATATTTTTTCCCTATTCATAGCAACAATACAAGTATCTTCTTTTGTTTGTATGTAAAAATCATATATTTCATTCGTTTTTATATCACCAATATTATTTTGTTTTAATTCATAAGATATTTTGTTTTTTATTTCTTTTTCTTTCTTGACCTTGCTTATTCTCTTTTCTTTTATTTCTTTTAACAAACTATCTAAATCACCTAACTTTTTACAATCAATTGCAATGTAATCTTTAGTTTTCAAATTATCAAAAATATCATTTTCCATTTCAATTCCAAAAAAAGTTTGAGGATTACCTATTTCATCAGATATGATTTTTGCAAATGTGATATTTGAAATATTACACTCTTCTTTAACAAAACAAGAAATTTGCCCCATCCTTAAAAATTTTTCTTTATTTTTAGGATAACGATCTATATTAGACAATATGTGTATATGCCAATCATCACTATAGAAAGGAGGAAACGAATTAGGAAATAACATATGATAATATTTTAATATCCACAAATACTCATTATCTTTCAATTCATTATTTTTTAATTTTTCAAAAATATTTAAATAATCACTATAATCTTTTATCTCTCCATAATTTTTAATAATTTCCGCACCTGAAATTAATTTTTTTCTAATATTAATAGCAAAGTTAACAGCAGTATCTTTTGAAATTTTTTTATCTTTAAAAATCCACGATTTTTTCTTTGTACTAAAATATAATTCATATTTTGAAGAAGAGCCTCCTTTTATACATCCAAATTCAATCAATGTTGGTTCAAACTCCAATTTATAACATAAATTATTTTTATTTTTTCCTAGAAAAATTTTATCTAAAAGTTCTTCTCCGGATAAGGATTTAATTTTTTCAATAGAATATTCGTTTTGAAATTCTTTATATATTTTATTTGTTTCTGCATCAATATTTTTATATTTATCTTCACTTGCTTTTAATTTAAACCACTCTGGCGATAATGGTTTTAGTATTTCCATTTGGTACTCCTTCCTAAAATTTTTTATTTCAAATATTATAATACAAACAAGTGATATTATCTACAACAAAATTTAATCCCAACAACCGCCGTCATCTATTTTTAATATACCGTCACATTCAGGACATTTTATTTTCTCTTTTTTACTTTTAATTATTTTCATTTCACTCAAACATTTAGAACAAATATGTTTATATTCTTTAACCTTTTTATATTCTGTTTGTAATCTTGAAGGCATAACATAGGAAGTGTCAACAGTTTGTTTATTCTTTTTTGGAACATACATCGATAAATTAACAACTTCTTCCAATTTTCCACACTTAGGGCAATATGCTATTTCAGAACTGCAATTTATTGCTCCTTTCGGATTTTCCTGTAAAAAATTTTTAATTTCTGTTCCGTATTTTCCCTGCTGTATTTTATTGATAATTTCCTTATATACCGAAGGAAACATCATTCCTATTCCGACAAAAAATCTATACTCATGTTCTTCGTTTTTATTACATGTTAAATATAATATTTTACCCATAATTTATCCTCCTGAATATATATTATTATTGTATCAAAGATTTACGACAACATCTTGTCGGGAAATTATCATTTAAAAATGATAAAATATTGAAAAATAAATTTGTTGAACGGAGAAAATATGGAACTGAAAAAAGGGATATATAAACATTTTAAAGGTGACTATTATTTAGTAGAAGATGTTGCAACACATAGCGAAACCGGTGAAAGATATGTAGTTTATAGAGCATTATACGGAAATACCGGTTTATATATAAGACCTTACGATATGTTCATATCCGAAGTTGACCGCAAAAAATATCCGGATGTTAAACAAAAATACAGATTTGAGTTTCAAACTATAGAAAGCAAAAAAAATAATTCTATTTAGCAAAACGGATTTACCTTTTAAATTCTAACTTCGTATTTGTCTCAATCGAGTACCAACCGCTTCCGCTTTCTTTTACGTACACTTCATTCGCCAAACATCTCGTTATAATTTAAAATTTTGAAATCCTTTAAGAGCAAACAACGGCAAAAGAGGAACTTATACTTATATAGATTCCGGATCAGGTCCGGAATGACACTAAACTACAATTTATAATTTACAGTGTATAATTAACAACAATGTATTGCTTCACTTCGTTCGCAATGACACTGCTTAGTCGTTTAAGACCTTAAGATTTTGTGTTTCCTTGTTCTTGGCTTTCAAAGAGTTTCAAAAATTTTGTTTAGAATGAAGTATTTGTCGACTGCAGTGTACTGAAATGTAAGCGGTAGCGTATGGTACATAAAGGAGGCAAATACGAAATTATAAACAAAATTTAAAACTCGTTTCGCCAACAACATATTGTTATCTTATACTAAGCTTACATCCACAATACCTTTGACTGTATAGTCCAAGTTTTTTAATTTTATGTACCCCGTCATAATGAATCTTTCGCGGATCCACATAAACAAAGTTCAATCCGTTTTTAACAGCCATTTCTTCGCACATTTGTTTTATAACATCGTGCTTTTGGTATGGACTGGATAGTAATGTTGTTGAAAAGTTTTTTATATTATTTTGTTTTGCTAATTCTACAGTTTTTTCTAACCTTTTTAAATAACAATAATAACATCTTCCTTTATCACATTTAACGGCATCATTAAGCCATAATTCCTCGTATTTGTTTTCATCATCTAACCAATCGGCTTTTATTTCCAACTTTTGAATATTTAATAAATCCATATATTTATTCCAAGTATCATATCTTGCCAAATGTTCTTTTAAAGGATATATGTTCGGATTAAACCATAAACTTATTATTTCATATTCTTGTAATAATATTATTGTTGAAGCACTGCATGGCGCACAACAAGTATGTAATAAAATCTTTTCCATATTAAAACAACTCTTTTTGATTATTATTTTTTTTAGGTAAAGGTAAATTTAAATGTTTATATGCCAAATCGGTAACTACTCTGCCTCTTGGTGTTCTTGCAAGAAAGCCCAACTGTATTAAATAAGGTTCATAAACATCTGAAATTGTATCTGCATCTTCACTTACAGATACTGCCATTGTATCAAGACCTACAGGACCGCCTGAAAATTTTTCTATCATTGTAGTAAGCAAAAGCCTGTCCATTTTATCAAGTCCGATATCATCTATTCCCAAAGCATCAAGACCTTCTTTTGCTATTTGTTTATTGATTATGCCACCCGTTTTTATTTCGGCAAAATCCCTGACTCTTTTTAGTAACCTGTTAACTATTCTTGGTGTACCTCTTGATCTTCTTGCAATTTCAAGAGCACCTTCTTCATTTGTTTGAACATTTATTATTGAGCTTGATCTTTTAACTATTTTAACTAATTCATCCGTATCATAATAATTTAAATGTTCTATTATACCGAACCTGTCTCTTAATGGACTTGAAAGCATACCTGCTCTTGTTGTTGCACCTATCAATGTAAATTTCGGTACAGGAAGCTTTATTGTTTTTGCAGATGGACCTTGTCCGATAATTATATCAAGCTCAAAGTCTTCCATTGCCGGATAAAGAGCTTCTTCCACCAAATGATTCATTCTATGAATTTCATCTATGAAGAATACATCACCTTCGGAAAGGTTAGTTAAAATTGCGGCCAAATCTCCCACTCTTTCAAGAACAGGACCTGATGTCGTCCTTAAATTCCCGCCCATTTCTTTTGCGATAATATGTGCAAGCGTAGTTTTACCAAGTCCGGGAGGAGCATAGAACAAACAATGATCTAAAGGTTCATTCCTTTTTTTGGATGCTTCAATAAAAACCTTTAAATTATTTTTAAGTTTTTGCTGACCTATAAACTCGTCAAGATATTTCGGTCTTAATGAATTTTCAAGTTTTTCTTCCGGTGATAAATTGTCCGGATTTATTATTCTATTTTCTTCGTTCATAAAAATCCCTATTCCAAAACATTTATATGGTTATACAATATTTTAGCAATTTCTTCATTTGCTTTTGCCGTAGGATGCCAATCATATTTTATTTTATATTTCTCCAAATTAAAATATTTCGGCAATAATATTAAATCTATATTGTTTTTTTTCAATTTGGTTATAAATTTGTTTTCAAAAACATTCCATACTACTATTGTTAATTTTGAATCGTATTTTTCTTCCACTATCTTATTCATTTCTTTTAGACTATTTATTATATAATTTTCATAATACTGTTTAAAACATTCATCTATCAAGGGAACAAAAATTTTTCTAAAAATATAACTTCTTGCAAAAATATATTTTATCTTTCCTATTAGTGTCGGAATATACCATTTATTATTTCTATATAAAAAGCCATCCATACTAAAACTTTCATATCTAAAATTTCTATAAATATGATCATATATTAAACAATAAAAAAAATGTTTTATTTTCGATTCATTATTATTAATTAA
>JAFXOB010000058.1 GCA_017529005.1 Elusimicrobiota bacterium | reverse complement strand
GAACTACTCCTACTGTTATTTTTTCTCCGTAATGATTAGCATAATTATTTGTTCTTATGTATCCATAAACAAATACTAACAAAAATATACTTATCGCATATAAAATAAATTTTTTCCCTTTTAAATCGTTAAGCCAATAATACAATAGCATATTAATAAATATTATAAAGAAAGAAATGCCGTATACTCCTAATATATCGGCAAATTGAATTATGTATGAAAAAGAAACTTGACTATATCCTAATAAATTCCAACCAAAACCTGTTAAAAAATAAGTTCTTATATATTCTAACATAACCCAAGAACTTGAAGCATATAAAGAAGATATTATCGGATGAAAATGTCTCCTTGAAAAGCTTAAACTTCCTGTCCAAAAAGAAAAATATAAGGACAAATAAATCCATAATAAAACAGAAACTATTAAAGCTTGTATTGTATTTGTATTGTATTTTAAAAAAGGAAACATCCAATATAATGAAATTACATAATGTGTAAAACCAAAAACAATACCATAAATTAACGAATTTTTGACACAATTTCTTAATGAAACATAAATTATAGGGATAAATGCTATCCATATAAAATAAAAAGCATTTATCTTAGGAAAAGATATTGCTGTGAGAATTCCAGATAATATAGCAAGAAAAAAATATTTTAATCTAAACTTTTTCACCTATAGTCCGATTATTTATTTTTATTTATTTGCTCCACAACATTTTTTATATTTTTTACCACTACCACAAGGGCAAGGATCGTTTCTTCCTATTTTTTTTATATCCTTTGTTGTAACTTGTTTTCTGTCATTTCTATTATCTTTATTAGGATTTACTTTAGTAGGATCCGAATTTTTATTTTCTTGTCCCGAAGGCATTGGCCTTGCAGTAACGTTAATTTGAACTTTAAAGACATACTCTATTGTAGTTTCTCTTATTCTTTTCATCATGTTATCAAAAAGCATAAAAGATTCTTTTTGATATTCTATCTTAGGATCTTTTTGAGCATAAGCTCTATACCCTATACCTTTTTTAAGTTGGTCAAGTTCATATAAATTATCTTTCCATGCAACATCTATCATTTGTAAAAGGACCATTCTTTCTATATGACTAAGCAATTCTTTACCTAAAGTTTCTTTTCTTTTTTCGTAAGCTTCTTGTATTTTTTCAAGTAATATTGTTTTTAAAGCATCTCTTGTGAGATAGCTCAACTCTTCTTTATTTGCAACCTCAAAATTTATACCAAAAGATCTCATCATCCATGCATGAAAATGAGGCCATTCCCATTGCTCGGGATAAGTTTTTTCAGGAGCCCACTGTTCAATTTTTTCTTCAACGGATTCAAGCCACATATCTTGTATCGTTGTTGAAACATCTTCACCTTCAAGAATTTCATTTCTTAATCTATAAACAGCTTCTCTCTGTTTATTCATAACATTATCGTAATCTATAAGTTGTTTTCTAATATCAAAATCTCTTCCTTCAACTTTTCTTTGTGCATTTTCAACAGCTTTAGATATCCAGGGATGTTGTATTGCTTCGCCTTCTTTAAGCCCAAGTTTTTGCATAACAACAGCCATTCTGTCGGAACCGAAAAGTCTCATAAGTTCATCTTGCATAGACAAATAAAATCTTGATGCACCGGGATCGCCTTGTCTTCCCGCTCTACCTCTTAACTGATTATCAATTCTTCTTGATTCATGTCTTTCGGTACCTATAATATATAATCCGCCTGCTTCTCTTACAAACTTACCGTTTTCTTCATCACCTGCACCAAGAACAATATCTGTACCTCTACCTGCCATGTTAGTTGCAATAGTAACGGCACTTTTTGCACCGGCTTGAGCGATAATTTGAGCTTCAAGTTCATGATATTTTGCATTTAAAACATTATGAGGAATACCTTTTTTTCTTAACATATCTGATATTAATTTGGATTTTTCTATGGATCTTGTACCTACGAGAACAGGTTGTCCTTTTCTCCAGCATTGTTCTATATCTTGTATAATTGCATTATATTTTTCTTTTTCCGTTCTATAAATAACATCCGGCCAATCTTTTCTTATCATAGGATTATTAGTAGGAACTTCAACAACATCAAGTTTATATATTTCCCAAAATTCACTTGCTTCGGTAAGTGCAGTACCTGTCATACCTGCTATTTTGTTATACATTCTAAAAAAGTTTTGAAATGTTATTGTTGCAAGTGTTTGATTTTCCTGCTCGATTTTTAAATTTTCTTTTGCTTCTATTGCTTGATGTAAACCGTCAGACCATCTTCTTCCCGGCATAAGCCTTCCGGTAAATTCATCAACGATAATAACTTCTCCGTCTTTAACAACATAAGCTACATCTCTTTTATAAAGCTCATGTGCTCTTATTGCTTGTGTTATATGATGAACCCATTCTGCCTGCATATCATCGTATATATTTTTTACACCTAAAAATCTCTCTGCTTTTTGAACACCTTGTTCGGTTAAAACAACAGTATGGTTTTTTTCATCAACAAGATAATCATATCCTTTTGACAAATCTATACCTTCATATTTTGCTTTTATTTCCTCATTCTCGGTTATGTGCCTTCCTTTAAGCATAGGAACTATTCTGTTTGCAACATAATATTTATCAGTAGACTCTTCACCCGGTCCTGAAATAATCAACGGAGTTCTTGCTTCATCTATCAATATGGAATCAACCTCATCCACTATTGCATAATTTAATTCTCTTAAAACTCTTTGTTCCTTAGAAATTTTCATATTATCTCTCAGATAATCAAAGCCTAATTCATTATTCGTTACATAAGTAATATCACAAGCATATGCTTTTTTTCTATCTTCGTCAGAAGTGTCGTGACAAATATTTCCTACAGTCATTCCCAATGCATTATAAACAGGTTGCATCCATTCTTTATCTCTTTTTGCAAGATAATCGTTAACGGTAACAACATGAACCCCTTTTCCTGTTAAAGAATTTAAATATACCGGTAATGTCGCAACAAGAGTTTTACCTTCACCGGTCTTCATTTCGGCAATTTTACCTTGATGTAAAATGTAACCGCCTATCATTTGAACATCAAAATGTCTAAGACCAATAGTTCTTTTTGAAGCTTCTCTTACGCAAGCAAAAGCTTCCGGCAAAATACTATTCAAATTTTCACCATTATTTAATCTTTCTTTAAATTCTAAAGATTTTGCTTTTAATTCTTCATCTGATAATTTTTGAATTTCAGGCTCCAGTGAGTTTATTTTATCTACAACAGGTCTTATTTTTTTAATATCTCTTTCATTTTATGAGCCAAATATTGCACCGAATATTTCTTTAATCATTATTTTTTCCTTATAAAAAGTATTAATATATCTGTTAAATTTTATCTTTTTTATATATATTTTTCAATACAAATTATACTTATATTGTTTTGTATTTATTATAATAAAAAGATATTATATTTTTATGGAAAACAGAGAAATAAAAAATTGTACTATAGAAAACATTGACAATATTTATGAAATAGACAAGACAAGTTCTTCGTATAACTGGAAAAAAAATATGTTTATAGATGAACTTAAAAATAAAAATTCTTTTTTTAAAGTTTTATATATAAATGATATTATTGTCGGTTATATAATATATCACATAATAATTGACGAAGCAGAAATATTAAACATTGTCATTGATAATAAATATAAAAGACAAGCTTTTGGAAAATATCTTTTGGAACAAGCTCTCAAAACTTTATCTGAAAAAAATATCAAAACGATTTTTCTTGAAGTAGGTGAAAAAAATATTCCGGCAATAAATTTATATTTACAATTCGGATTTAAAGAATATAACAAAAGAATCAACTACTACAAAAATAAAGAAACCGCAATATTAATGAAAAAGATATTATAAATTTATCTATATTTTTTTCACTAATGTAGATGAACCATCTTTATTATCTATAATTTTGTAACCGAGTTCTGAAAGTTTGTTTCTGCACTCATCGGCAACTGCCCAATTTTTTTCTTTTCTTGCTTGGTTCCTTTTATTTAACAATTCCTGTAAATCGGATGATGCAGATTCTTCTTTCAAAACTCTTACACCCAAAGCACCTTCCAAAATATCTTCAAAAAGCCACTTTGCTCGTTTTAACAAATCTTGTTTATCTTGTGACAAATTGTTCAAGATTATATTTTTAAGTTCATGTAAATAAGATAATGCTCTTTCAAAATTGAAATCATCGTCCAATGAATCTTTAACTTGTTTTTGTATTTTTATTAAATTTTCATCTTTTAAATTACCATCGCTATCTTTTATAATTGCAACAAGTCTTGAATATGCTTCATCAAGCCCTTGCAATGCCGCTTTTGCACTGTTTAAATTGTCGTGCGAAAAATCAAGAGGTGTTCTGTAATGTTGTGTTAGTAAATAATATCTTACTACTCTTGGATCGTATTGTTCAAAAATATCTTTTAATGTAAAAAAATTGCCCAAACTTTTAGACATTTTTTCTTTGTTAACGGTAACAAATCCGTTATGTATCCAATAATTTGCAAACTGTTGTCCGGTACAACTTTCACTTTGAGCAATTTCGTTTTCGTGGTGCGGAAATATTAAATCTTGTCCCCCGCCATGAATATCTATTGTATTACCCAACAATGTTGTAGACATCACGGAACATTCTATATGCCAACCCGGTCTTCCTTTCCCCCAAAAGCTGTCCCAGGAAACTTCCTGCGGTTCGTTTTCTTTTGTTTTTTTCCACAGTATAAAATCGTAAGGATTTTTTTTCTTGGAATCTTTTTCTACTCTTGCACCGACTTTCATTTCTTCAAATTTTCTTTTTGAAAGTTTTCCGTAATCTTTAAATTTATCTACTGAAAAATAAACATCTCCGTCAACATTATAAGCATAACCTTTTTCCTCAAGCTTTTTTATAAACTCAACTATCTGCGGTATCATTTTTGTAACTTGAGGATAAGTATTTGCTTTTATTACATTAAGTTTATCCATCTGCATAAAATAATCATCAATAAACTGTTTTGCCAAATCTATCGGAGAAATTTGTTTTTCCAAGGATCTGTTTATAATTTTATCGTCAACATCCGTAAAATTTTGAACATGATTAACGGTATATCCGCTTCTCATAAAATGTCTTTTGATAACATCAAATGTTACATAAGCTCTTGCATGTCCTAAATGACAAACATCATAAGGTGTAACTCCGCAAATATATATTGATACATTGTTTTCTTTTATTGGTTTAAACTCTTCAACTCTGTTTGTTAATGTGTTATAAAATTTTATCATATTATTTTCCTTAAAAACTTATTTTTTCAATGAAGCAACTGCCATTGCACAAATACCTTCTCCCCTACCTATAAATCCCATTTTCTCGTTAGTAGTTGCCTTTATTGCAATTCTTGCTTTAGATATACCCATTGTTTTTGAAAGGACATCTTTCATTTTATCTATATACGGAAATATTTTCGGTTTTTCGGCAACTATTGTCATATCCGTATTTATTATTTTGAATTTTTTCTTCTTTAAAGTTTTAACTACTATTTTTAAAAGTTCTACACTTGAAATATCTTTATATCTGTCATCGTTTGTAGGAAAAAAATGTCCTATATCATTCTCCCCTGCCGCACCAAGTAAAGAGTCCATTAAAGCATGAATTAAAACATCGGCATCACTGTGTCCGTCAAGACCGTTAGCATCTGAAATTTTTATTCCGCCTAAAAAAAGTTTTCTTGACTTTTTAAACCTGTGAACATCATATCCGAATCCTACAAACATTTTTACTCCTTAAAAATTGCCTTCGACAATTTTTAGTTTATGGGTTATAGGGTTATTGGGTTATTGGGGTATTAGTTTAACAACAACTACAAGAAACTTATAACCCTATAACCTTATAATCTTACAACCTATCACTTAATCATCTCTTTTTCAAAATATATTCAGCCAACTTAAAATCTATCGGTTGAGTTACTTTAAAATTTTCATAACCGGCATCAACCAACATTACTTTTTTACCTGTTTTTTCTACCAACTGTGCATCATCAGTAATATTTTTAGGAATTTTCTCCGAATAAACGCTTTTCAATACCTTTGTTCTAAACATTTGCGGAGTCTGTGCTTGCCAAATGTTATTTCTGTCAATAGAATTTGTTATATTCTTACCGTTTTTAGAAAATTTTATCGTATCTCTTGCAACATTAGCTGCTATTGCTCCGCCATACTTAACTGCATTATCAAACACTTCTTTTATTATTTTAGATGTTATAAGCGGTCTTGCCGCATCGTGAACAGCAACAACATCTATATTATCTTTAACACAATTTAATCCGTTTTGAACGGAATTATATCTTTCTTTACCACCGCAAACAACATCTATTTTATAAAGTTTCTTATATTTTTGCATTTCGGACAATTTATATTCGGGCACAACAAGTATAATCTGTTTACATTCTTTAACTCTTTTAAATGCAAGTATACTCCATATAAACATTTTTTTCTTGTTTAAAAGCAAAAATTGTTTCGGTTCTTTTGAACCGAATCTTTTACCTGCACCGCCTGCAACGATAACAGCTGCAAAATTCATAATTATAATTTCCCTTCCAAAATATCTTCGTTAGGTATTTTACCAAACAACATTTTGTTATTTGAAGAGTGTAACATTGATGTAATTTTTAATGTTACTCTATTGCCTACAAAATTTTTGCCGTTTTCAGCAACAACGGTTGTTCCGTCATCCAAAAAACCTATTGCCTGGTTTTTGTCTCTACCTTCTTTAACAAGAAAAATTGTAATTTTATGTCCGGGTAGAATTGTAGGTTTTAATCTTTCATACATATCATTTAAATCTATAACCTTTATACCTTGAATGGCAGACATTTTATTTAAATTAAAATTTACGGTAATTATTTTTGCATTTAAAGATTTAGCCAACTTTATTATTTTAAAATCACTTGACTTTATGTTACTATAATTTCGGTAAAGAATTTTTACTTTTTTATTTTGTTTTATAGATTCTAAATTTTCTTCCAATCTTTTATCCTTTAAGTTTTC
>JAFXOB010000006.1 GCA_017529005.1 Elusimicrobiota bacterium | reverse complement strand
TTTGTCTCCTTCCTTCCTGTACTCTATCGCAGCATAGCCTTCTATACTCCATGTTCCGTCATTGTTATGGATTCCGTTCTCATATGTATATACTGTGTTGCCTGCTTCGTTTGTGGTTATTGTCGCTATATCTGTATATACAACTTCATCTCCTTTCTTACCGGTTACTACCATCTCTTCCATCGTCTTGCCGTCTGTACTATAATTAATCTTCGTCTCTACTACATCGGTATGTACGCCATCTCCTTTACTTCTGGTTGTTACACTTGCTAGTGTCTGATCCGGTCTGTATTCTGTTTCTGCATAGCCTTCTATACTCCATGTTCCGTCATTATTGTGGATTCCGTTCTCATATGTATATACTGTGTTGCCTGCTTCGTTTGTGGTTACATCTGCTACGTCTCTATATGCTTCGCTTCCATCTGCTTTCTTGCCGGTCGATATTATCTCTTCCATTGTCTTACCATCTGTACCATAATTTACTTTCGTTTCTATCGTAGCTATATCTCCACTTCCGGCGGTTCTCGATGTTACACTTGCCAATGTCTTATCGGGTCTGTAATCAAAAGATTTATTACTTAAATCAACTACTTCTCCGGAAGATGTTGTATAAGAGGCACCATCGCTGTAGGTAACAGTACAACTTTGATCTACATCAACAGTAATCTCACGTTTACCACCGCTCCACATATTACCTTCAGAATCCAAACCACTTGGAATATCCTGAGTATAAGTTATCTTATTCTCTACAGTTTGTTCCCATGTGCCATCACCTTTTTGAGTAAAATTAATAGTACCTTCACCATATTTATTCCCGTCAATTTCAAGTCCTGCTAAATCTAATGAATAAGAACCATCATCATTTTGTTTGAAATCAAATCCGTCTATTGTCAATGTATTTGTTGCCGCATCAAAACTGTAATCATATTCCCCGATTGTTCCACTATTACCTATCAAATTACTTGCAAATAATTCTGACAAATCTGTTATTCCAAAAGGATTCAATAATGAACTTATGGCAGGATTATTCATAAACATATCCAACATTCCTGTAATATTTGCCAGTTCCGCTACAGGAATATTCATATTGGTGAGATCAGGAAGAGACGTATCTTTAGCCAAACCATTTTCCGTCATTCTATATTTTGTATCCAATTCTTTTCCTAATATATATGAACCTGAGCTATACGTACTTCCAACAGCATAAACCGTTGAGGCAGATATACCTTTAGATAATTTGTTTGAACTAACATTTTTAAATGTTCCGGTTTCTATATATAAAAGGTTTCCGTATCTTTCTTCTATAACTTTTCCATCAAATGTAGAATTCGAATCGTCACTTGCACCGGAACCACCTGAACCACCGGAAGAAGAATCGTCTTTGTCTTTTATATAAGCATTTATAATAGTAATGTTACCGGAAATAACAGCTGAAACTGTTCCGTCATCTTCAAGTTCAAATTTGATTGCAGATCCTCTATTCCAATATGCATGTTCACTATCTTTTGATATAAATTGTCCTGTATCTGTTGTAAAATTAACGCTTAAACTTCTATTTAAAATTATTTCACCACTACTATTACCTGACAATTCTACTCCGGAACCTACTTCAGTAACTGTTCCATTATCATCCGTTATTGTAAATGCAAACGTTGTTTTAACCGTTTTCTGTGCATTTCCTAAACCGCTCCAGAAATTAACAAAATCTCCTTGTTTAAAAGTAACTCCTTCAATTGTATCCCCACCCTCTAAAGTATAAGCATATGTATTTGTTAATGTAATGTCGGATTTAAAGGTCTGCTCTTGTCCTTCAATAACTAATCTCTTATGCTCTCTATCTGCTTTTTGTTCAGCATCTTGAATTTCCTTATCAGTTGCATTTTCAGGAACAACAATAGCATTTTTATATCCTGCGAAGATAAATCCTATTTCTCCGCTATCGTTTGCGCTCAATTCAAATATTAAGTCTTTTTCGACAGAGGCAAAACCATCAGGAGATTTCAAGTAATCCGCTTCTTTTGTCTCGTATATTATAGGACCTTTATTTGTGGTATATGATTTGATTGCATCTGCCATGTCACCCGCAGTTCCTTGCATATCAACACTTGTAAAATCTGTTATTCCTTCCGGAGGATTCTTTGTCCAATTATCTTTATTACCCAATATGTTTTCTTCCACTTGTTTTTCTATTGCATCTGCCATTACATTATCATTATAACGGAAAGTTGAAGCTGCATCGGTTGTTGTCCAAGAACCATTATTATATGTCATTGAACCTGATTTAACGGTAAATGTTGTTGTCTGATCGCCAACTTTTGTTTGTAAAGTTGAACCCGCAAGTGCTTGTGTTCCATTACCTAACACAAGAGCCTCCACACTGCCATCTCTTGCAGACAAATCAAATGTTACTCTGCTACCTACTCCACTTACTTCATACGAATCACCATGTTCTGTTATAATACCTCTTGTTTGGCTAGTTTTACCTTCGGAAGGATCGCCACCTTCTTCTCCGGGTGCAGATTTCATTTGACATACACTCGTTGAACCATCTCTAATATATGCATTATTTATTCCATCTGTTTTTACACTAAATGTTCCATCATAAATGCCAAGATCTGATCCATTATCTACTTCTTCAAATTCCCAAATTAATTTTGTTGCATCAAACGTTTCGGTTTTCTTTTCTCCTGAACTTGTTGTATATGTACTGCTGTATTCAGTAAATAAAATATGTTCTCCGTCTACGCCATAAATCCTGGCTTTTACCGTTCCATCTTCATTATACAACTCACAACCGTTTGTTTGACTGAAAGAATGTCTTCCATCTACTGTTATTGTCTGTGTATATTCTCCATCCTTTATATATAAACTGTATGCAACTGATCTTGTTCTCCAAGAAGCAATTGTATGATTAATATCCATGTTATATGTAGTCCAACCGGCTTCTTTTGCATTATTCATTGCAGCACTAATACCGGACACTTCATCTTTCAATGCTTGTCTGAACAAATCTTCTTCTGTTAAACTTAACGCCTCATCAGCTGGAGCTTCTTCTTGTTCACCTTCAGTTGATTCAGCTGTTTCTTCTGTATTTGTAGAACCATTGCCAACTAACACACCTGTCAAAAGATCTTTTAATACTTCTGCTTTTCCATTGCTGATTGCATCTCCACCAAATAATACTTCTTGTGCAGTTTTAACTACACTACTTTCACCGTTCTCATCAGGCTCACTCATCATTCCTTTATATAAATACTCTTTCACACTATCAAATGTTACTGCACTTATATCTCCATCTTGTCCGGCTACTGTTTTTAATACCGAAATATATTCATATGTATATTCATTTGAATTTTTAAATGTAACTCCATCTTGTCCTATTTCAAATAAAGAGTTTAATACAGAACCTTCTCCTCCCAGTAATTCATTCAATTCTTTCATTTGATCTTCGGTTAATTGTCCGTCTTTTATAGCTTTTAATAAATCTTCATTATCTCCAACAACTCTATAAAGTTCATCCGTTGCCATTTGTCCGTACTTAGTTTCATATATTTCCGCTAATTTAGCAAACGGATTTACATTTGCACTCTTAAGTGCATTCAGTTCTGTTCCGTTATAAGAACCGAATCTTGCAGCATAATCTACTCCAAATTCTGCAGCAAAAGCTTCTCTTGCTCCGCTTATATTTGCCCAATCTTGATCTGCGCAATTTATATTATTATTCTTTGCATAATTCATCGAATATACGAACCAATCGGAATTATATCTCATTTGTGCTGTAAAACTATCACCGAACAATGCACCGGCGCCATATCCATATAAAATGTCATTAACTTTCCATGTACCGCCATTTACACTTACCGTATCCCATAAACCATTACCAAGATAATTCAAACTGAATCCCGGTGTCATTGACCATTGCGATATAATTGTTTGATATGATATAAACTCATTAATATTTCTAAATGATGGTACTCTATTATTATTATTTGTTCCGCATAATGCATCATATAAACGCATCTCTGTTCCCGCATTTGTAAACCTATAAACACCTGAACCGCTTGTATAATCAACTCTAAAGCCAGCATCTATCATCTGTTGACCATATCTTTGCATATTTACGAAATCTTGAACCGTTACACCTTGTTCAGTCCAATCTTTTCTATAATATGTATCAACCCATCTTGTTGCCATATCACCATACTTAATTCTCCATTGCCCGTATACAAAATCCCAACCGCTGGACAATTTGTCGTCACCATAGAAACCGTTTTCTATGCCTCTTCTTATTGCCTGCTGTTGTCTATATACATCATCTATAAGCCACCTATTACCGTTCCCGTCATGTATTTCCGCACCGCCGCTTGTTAAATATACACTTGGCTCGTAACCTTTATTTGCTCTCTCTTGTGGCATTGCTGCATTTCTTGTTGCATCCACCATATCTTGAGTATCTACAAAGCCTGCAGAAATATCTCTCGTCAATTGGAGCATATCTAAATCTTTATTTGTTGTTTGAGCTACACCATTACCATCATAATATACTAAACCTTGTCCTTCTTCCGGTTTTGCTTGATCTAAATCAAAGGTTTGACCTTTCCCCAAATTTACAACCAAATGTCCTGCAGGAATATTTTCATTAGTAGTACCATCGGATACTGATAATGCTCCAAACATTGATGCACCGATAAAAGCATCTCCGTTATTTTCCGTTGTATACCCTACACCAAATTGTCCGTCTCTATATTGTACTGGAGAATCTGCAAGATGTTCTGCCACTGCAGGATTTGCCGTTTCCAATTGCTGTCTTGCTGCAGCATATTCATCAAATTGTTCAGTAACACCTTTTACTCCCAACCCTTCCAATGCTGCTTGCGACATTTGATGCAAAGACTCATCATCCATATCTTTAAATCTTTCATCTGTTCTAAATTGTTCCGTTAATGCTTCTTCCCATGTCGTTTCTCCCGATACTATTCTTTCAACAATATCTTCCGGAACAACACTATCTCTAGAAACAACAATTTTGTCGGATCCGCTATCTATTAATGCTTGTTGTTCCGCGTCTATATCTGTTCCAGACTCAACAACTTCATATTTATCTTCTGTCGGAACTACTATTCCAAGCTCTTCACATCTTTCCAAAACAAGATCTTTTGCAACATCATGATAAGATTTATCTCCGGATAATACATCTGCCACAGCTGTTGAATCAGGATCCAAATCTTTACCTATTAATGCTTCCAATGCATCTTCTACACATTCCTTCTTAACAGTTTCAATCACAACGTCTTTGTCTGTTTCTGAAGCATTTGCTATTCTTTTCGCTTGTTCATCGGTAACAACAGGTTTATCCACTCCCATCTTTAATAATCCTGCCGTAGTTTCGGTCACTACATCTAAATTCTGTCTTGTTTTTCCTTCGGAATCTAGCAAATCTACCGTTGCACTGGTAGTTGCCTTAGTATCGGGATTGGTATACGATATATCTACGGAATCTCCCCCGCCTTTAAATGTTACGGTAAAATCATCCGGAATTTTACCTGTTACAGGATCTTTCATTGTATCAACTACTGTCTGCAATCCTTCAATTACAGGTGCGGCATCTCTGTAATCTATTTCTCCTTCATCTTCAACATTTAAACCTAAAGCTTGCATTGCCTGCAGATTTTCTCTTCTTGCATCAGCATCTCCATCTGCTTCTCTTGCAAAATGCTTACCTAAATCTTCATTTGACATCGAAGAACCACCATTTGAACCAATATCACCTGAAGCAAGCATAATTCCTTCACCATCTTTCCATCCGTATCTTCTACTCAAAGCATCTTGTAATGCTTCCATGCTGTTGAATGTGCTGTCACCACGATTGTTATCTTGTAATACATATTTCCCTTCAGCATTTGTTCCAATGGTTACTACATGGTTAGCATCTTCACCGGCTCTGGAACCAACATAAAGAACAACTTCATCTCCTCCATCTAAACCTTGCTGTATTCCTGCGGCTGTTACTCCTTGATAACCGGCATAATTATCTCCCATCACTTGCTGCATAGCTGCCAAAGAGTTACCATTAGATGTATCGTTGCCTAATACATAATCTGTTATATTTAATGCCAATTGTGCCATCCATGGAGTCATTCCGGTTGTATTTGCCACAGCATCTGCTGCACAATATACCGGATTATTTGTTGACCCGAATACACCGGCATCCTTTAATTTATCAATACCTATACCATTTTGTGCAGCAAAACTTACTGCTTGTGTTACAGCACCAACCCCAGTTACTACTCCCGCTACTTTAGATGCTATGTTTGATATTGCCGATGTTATAGGATTGTTATTTGTATTGTTATTAGCTAAATTGTTTGCAAAATTATTTAATTTATTTCCTACATTATTAAAGAATTTCGATACACTGTTTGCAACATTACTTACCGTGCTATTATTTACATTGTTAAATAATTTTTTTACTCCATCGGCTAAACTTGCTTTTGTTAATATATTTTTTGCTGTTTGTGTAGTATTTTGTCCTGAAGTTTTTTGTGATGATTGTTGTGATGTTTTAATTGATGTCTGTTGTTTTTGTGTAGTATTTTTTGCCGTATTAACAGCTTTCTTCACTGTATTAACAGCTTTCTTCACTGTATTAACAACTTTCTTCACTGTATTAACAGCTTTCTTCACCGTATTTACTGCTTTATTTAAAAGATTTTTTGCCGCACTAAATATACCGGCTCCACCTATCTCTTGCATTTCATCTCTACCAAGTTCTCTTACATTACCTTCTTTTATCTGCGTTTCAAATTCCGAAGTTGTTGCAGTTACTATATTTATTTTTCCTTCTTCTTTCGGGAAATATTGTGCTCCGGTATCTTTTCCTTTTACATCTACTCCTTTTTCACCGCTCAATACATCTGTCAATCCTTGTGCAGTATATTCTACCGGTTTTCCTTTCCTTACATTTGGATCTTCTACACTATAATTACCATTCTCCAATTTGGTTACTGTTATATAGTGATCTATCTTTTCACCGTTATCTCCTTCTATTTGGGTATTCACTACAGCACTATCTCCAACATTCATGTTCTCAAAATCTTTTACACTTCCTACAGAAAGTCCGCTGTATACTTTATCACCGTCTGCCGCATTCAATATTTCATTTACCGCATCCATACTTGTATTTATTTGATCCGAATCATTAGTATTGTTCTTTGCAAATGCACCCGTTACTATATCCATAGCCAATGTCTGTACTGCCACCATAGCTTTTTCCGGTTTCGTCAAATCTAATACATTTCCTATTGCCTCGGTAGCACAATTCATCACTTCTGCACCATTTTGCAATAAATTCTGCAACATAGTCATTGATTCGTTGTGTGTTTCATTACCCGTTACACCAAAATTTTCAAACGTGGCCGCTACATCTTCTACTGACATATTTGTCTGTTTTGCTATAGTAGAATATATATAATCCTTATCATATGTCGTAATCTGTGCAGTATCGAGATCCACTACGGCTTTTTCATCTTTTCCATCTTCTCCCTTTACTACATCTACTCCCATTATATATCCTGTTCCTTCTCCATCCTCCGCAGACTCCTTTATATAGTTATGATCTTTATTGCCAAAATCTCCACCGCTGAATTGACCATCCTTAAACTTCACATTTGTGCTTGTATATACTTCCTTTTTCTGTACGTTACCATCACCGAAATCTACATCAAAGACTTCAACTTTTCTCATCGAGTTTTTATCTACACCATTCTTCCACTCTTTTGCTTTTCCTTCACCTTCCAATGTAGCAGTATATCTTGTTCCATCGTTTTTGTATTGATCTACGGTTGCTCCGTCATTATATGTTACCGAACCTTTTCCTTTATTTGCATCAGGATCTACAGTTACACCTTTTATCTGTGTTGTACCGTTTCTATCAGTAAATGTTGCAACATTCTGTTCCGGATTAGATGTCCAATTTCCGCCGGTAAATCTGCCGTTTTCAAATTTTATTTCTTCTCCGGTTGTTACTTTTACTCCGCCGAAACTCTTTGTTGCTTGAGCATTTTGAGTCGATACATCAAATCCTCCATTTGGATTTAACCAATTTGCACCGTCTGTTATTGTTCCGACGGCTTTGTATGTTGTTCCGTCTATAGTCTGATTGAAACTTGCCTGTCCACCGGTTACGGATATATTTCCTCTGGGATCAACATTAATATTTGTACCACTTGTATTTGCATATACTGTTACTTTTACTCCATCTGCCGTCGTACCTGTTGCAGAGTTATTAGCAGGATTTGTAAAGTCTTGGTGTGCCGATGTTACCTTTCTGTCATCAATTCTACCTTTATTGAAATACTGGAAACCGCTATATAACTTTTTGTTCATATCGCCATAACCTTTATTCGATACTCTCTTACCATCACTGTCTCTTTCTGTTGCACCTACTATCCTTTGACTATCACCCATGCTATTCAATATTTTCTTATAAGCAGCATACGGATTAGTACTCTTTCCACCATTTGTCGTCTCTCCGTTCTTTTTAGCTTCCGCTCTCAATTCTTTTTCCAAAGCATTAGCTTCTTTTTGAGTCAATAATGCTCCTTCACCAAACGATGTCGTGTCGGATGTAAGTTTTCCGTTCGCTCCGTAAACAGTGGTATTTACCGCCGTAGGATTTCCGTCTGCTCCAAAAAATGCCGTATCTACTGTCTTTGTACCATCTTTGTTATATGTTGTGTTGCTTGCACTATTTAAGCTTATTTCTCCTTGAACAGTGAACGTACTTCCATCGGCGGTTCTATATGTGTTTGTATTACCGCTTCCGTCGGAAGTAATATCAAAAGTTTGTTTTGTAGTCGTTCCATATTGATAATCATGACCATTTATTATTACCTGTTTAGAACCATCGTCTTCATATGTTCTCTCGGTAACAAAAGTTCTTCCTTTCTGTTTATCATCTATTGCAGTTTCGGTATACTTTCTGCCGCTATCATCAGTTCCCGTTAAACTTTGGAATGTGCCCTTACCTTGAGTGAAGTTTACTCCGCCTTCTCCACCATATTTATTTATTGCAGCAAGCATCTGGCCATACTCTTTGTCGGTCATATTACTGCTATCAAATGATACGGATACATCGTTACCGTTACCGTCTTGAAATGTCATTGTGCCATTTGCTCTGTCTATTGTTGCTCCGTTAACTTGTACCGGTCCGGCTGATAATACTGCATTTGCGCTTTCAGTTAATGCTTGTCCCTTACTGCTTCCTGCACTTAATACACCTATCGCAACATCTACAGTCATATCCATCAGTTCTGTAGGTATTTTACCGTCTGCTCCTGCTTCTACGCCACCTTCTTTCTTTATTGCTTTGTTCAATTCTGATACAAATTTAGCATCCAGTTCTTTTCCGTTTGCACTCGCACTTGTTACTCCTATTATTTTTGCACTCTTTACATCTCCGCTATCTATCTTTGCATTTATCTCTTCTTCTGTCGATTTCTGTCTAACCTTACCGGAACTTACAGCCTTATTAAATTCCTTATCACTCATATGCTCTATATCTGCGGCTTTTTCTTGCTCTTCTGTTTGGTATAGAGCTTTACCTTCCGTTCCGTCTTCCTTTATTATTGTTTTCTCGCTTTGTTCCTTCTTATATTGCTCCCATTGTTCATCGGTCATATTATTTATTTCTTCTTGTACTGCTTCCTCTTGAGCTTTCTTATCTTCTTCACTCTGTTCCGGTTCATCATCTACCCATTGCTGGTATTCAACTTCCACTTCATATTCAACTTCTACTTCATATTCTACCGTTACCGTATACGTATATGTTTCGGTATGTTGAACTCCCTGGTCATCCGTATAACTTCTTTCTCCCGTTCTTTCTTCTTCTCTTGTTCTGGTTTCTGTTCTTGTTCTGGTTTCTGTTCTTGTCACTGTAATATATCTTGCACCGACGATATCTTTCATTTCTTCTATACTTAATTCTTCCGCTTTACCTTCTTTTATTTGATCTTTTAATCCCTCACTGTCACTCAATACTCTTATCTTTCCGTCTTCACCTTCGGCTTTATAACTTATTCCTACTTCATTACCGTCTATATCTACTCCTTCTTTTCCGCTTAATACATCTTTCAATCCTTGTGCGCTGTACTCTACTTTTTCTCCGTTTCTTACATTCGGATCACTTATCGTAAAGTTTCCGTTTTCTAACTTACTTACCGTTATGTAATGGTCACCGTTTACCCATACTACCGCACTTTCTCCAACTTTTAAACCTTCCAAGAAAGTATCCATATCACTTGCCAATCCTATTGCATCTCTACCATATTCGGCAAGTATTGTTCTCATTGTTTCCATGCTTGTCATCAACTGACTTTCACCTGCATTAATTAAGTCCGCATTATTCTTTTCGAATAATCCCGTACTTATCTCTACCAACAATGCTTGTAAACCCAATACTCCCTTACTTGTTATATTCAACATTTCACCCAAGGCATCGACTGCACAATTGATAATATCTCCGCCTTGTTCGAAGAATGTTGCCAATAATCCTATTATTCCTTCTTTTTCCTCTTCGGTTTTTCCTGCCAATGCTTCTTCTAATCCTTCTTTTACTTCCTCTTCACTTACTCCGCTCTGCTTTGCCAACTCGCTTACCACTTCTCCGTATTTCTCACTTTCTTCTATTCCTTCTGCCTTCTCGTCTTCGGCTTTTGTTATAACTTCTTCTTTTTGTTCAGGTAAGCCTATTACGACACTTGTACCTTCTTCTTTCGCTATCTCTATATTTTCTTTATTTTCTTCTTCTATTCCGCTTATAATATTTTCTTCCTGCTTTTCTTCCTCTTTAGTTACTTCCGGTTTATATTCTCCTATTACAATTCCTTTGGCATCCGCTATCTCTTCGGCGCTCTTATCCGCTTTTACTTCTTGTCTGGTTACTTCTCCGATCTTCTCTATCTCTCCTATCTTCTTGTCTCCGCTTACTTGTCCTTTCTCAAATGCTTTCTTTCTGTTTACCAACGCCTGATAATATACTATATCACTCTGTCCCGCATATCCCAATACTTGTTCCGTTTCTGCATTATATACTGCTACTACTTTATTCTTTTTCTTATCCTTTATTACTCCGGCTTTTTCATCTATCTCTATTATGCTGTCTACCTGTTCTTCACTCATGTTACCTATCGCGTTCATCGTACTTACGCCTTCTCCGCTTCCGGTCCTCATCGCTTCTTCCGATGTCGTCAATCCTATTTCACTCGTATCTGTTTTCCCGGTCTTTATAACCTGTTCGTTCTTCTCTTTGTTATCTTTGGCTCGCCTGTCACTCTTGGCGTATGCCGGCAGGTTGGCTACGTTCAATACAAAACATAGCACCACCAATATGCTCACCACTTTCCTGAACACGTGGTCGCTGTAATACTCCTTAAAATATTCCCTTATCCCCATGACTACCTTTGTTAAGATATTCATTGTTCCCTCCTGTCCATCTTCTATATTTTTATTTTTTATTTCTTCTTTTTTCATCTTTTCTCTCCTTGTTTTTTGCCTATACAAAAAACAAAACTAACCTGTGCCTCATCAGCACAAGTTAGTTTTATCCTCTATATTTCTTGTTATTATCGTTGCCCCGTCTTCTTTCCTGTTTCTTATTGCTACCACAAACACTATAAAAAACAGTATTCCCATGATTGTACTTCCGCTACAATATACTTTTACATTGTTGTACAACCTATACAATCTC
>JAFXOB010000005.1 GCA_017529005.1 Elusimicrobiota bacterium | reverse complement strand
GTGTCCTAGGCCTCTAGACGATGGGGACCTTTTTTTGGTGGAGGTAAACGGGATCGAACCGTTGACCTCTTGCATGCCATGCAAGCGCTCTCCCAGCTGAGCTATAGCCCCGAAACTACAATGCATAATGTATAATGTACAATTCAAAACTGCTTAACTGCAACTACAAGATTTCGCATCAAGTACAGAACGATACATCTATTGTTATTTCTATCTTACTATCTTACTATCCCTCTATACTTCCATACTTCAATAAAAATGCGATGCATTTTTATTATATTTTACTTATTTTCGTTTAACACTACAATAGATTCTCTTGCTATCATCAACTCTTCGTTTGTAGGTATAACCATAACTTTTATCTTAGAATCTGCAGCAGAAATAAATCTTTCTTTACTGCTTCTGGGTTCATTCAAAGCTTTATCTATCTTGATACCCAAATTATCTAAACCTTCGCACATTTTTTCTCTTGTTAACGGAGAATTTTCTCCTATACCTGCAGTAAATACTATACCGTCAATTCCGTTTAATATTCCAAAATATGCACACAAATATTTTTTACCGCTGTAACATAACATATTAAATGCAAGTTCTGCTTTTTTGTCACCGGCTATCATTGCATCTTCAACTTCTCTCATCTCTCCACCGGCAATTCCTGAAACGGCAGCAACACCGCTTTGTTTATTCAAAAGATTATTTAATTCATCGGATGTCATTTTAGGATACTTTGCCAATATATGAACTATAACTGCAGGATCTATATCACCGCATCTTGTTCCCATAACAAGACCTGCTAAAGGCGTAAATCCCATAGATGTATCTATAACTTTACCGTTTTTAATTGCCGTAATAGAACTTCCATTACCTAAATGACAAGTAATTAAGTTAACTTTATTTACAGGTATATTTAACATTGCTGCAGCTTTTTGTGTTACATACTTATGTGATGTTCCGTGCATACCATATCTTCTTACATGATCTTGTTCGTAATATTCACTCGGGATTGCATATCTGTATGCATAGTCCGGCATTGTCTGATGAAATGCAGTATCAAACACCAAAACTGATGGTATTCCCGGCAACATTTTTTCAACAGCTTCTATACCTGCATAATGATGAGGTGTATGTAAAGGTGCTATTGAATAACATTCTTTTAAATCTTTCTTCACTTGTTCATTTACCAATACAGGTTTTGAAAACTTGTATCCGCCATGAACCACTCTATGACCTACAACTGCAATTTCTTTTATATCTTTAATACTGCCGGTTTTCTCATCCAACAAATCTTTTATTATTATTTGAACCGCTTCAAAATGATTTGCAACTTTGCAAGATGTTTTTACTTGTGGAACGGTTATTGTTTGCCTTTTATAAAAAGCTTCTTCAAGGCCGATACATTCTACAAGTCCCCAAGCAATTTTTTGCTCTTTTTCCATATCAAACAACGAATATTTTACTGACGATGAACCGCAATTTACTACTAAAACTTTCATTTTATTCCCCTTACTTTTAATTATAAATAATTTTTTATTATACAAAATTAAAAACTTTATACAAAACAATAAAAAAAACAGAGAAATAAGAAATATTTCCCTGTTTTTTATCTATATTTTTATTATTAAGAATTTTTTATTTTATCAATTATAGCTTGTCCCATTTCTTTTGTTCCTGCAGTTCCACCCAAATCGTAAGTAACAAACTTTTTCTCTGCAACAACTTCAGCTACGGCTTTATCAAGTCTTTTTGCTGCATCAAATTCACCTAAATAATCAAGCATCATTTTCCCGGATAAAATAAGTGCCATAGGATTAACTTTATTTAATCCTTTATATTTCGGTGCAGAACCGTGAACGGCCTCAAATACTGCACAATCTTTACCTAAATTTGCTCCCGGAGCAACACCCAAACCGCCAACTAAACCTGCACACAAATCCGATAATATATCACCGTACAAATTCGGAAGAACTATTACATCATAAAGTTCCGGTTTTTGAACAAGCTGCATACACATATTATCTATCAATCTTTCTTCATATTCAATTTTACCCTCATAATCTTTTGCGACTTCTCTTGCTACTCTGTAAAACATACCGTCGGTGCATTTCATTATGTTTGCTTTTGCTACAGCCGTAACTTTTTTTCTGTTATTTTTTACCGCATAATCGAACGCAAATCTTACTATTCTTTCACAACCGAATTCAGAAAAAGATTTTATTGATATTGAAGACTCCGGCCTGATTTTACCTTTAGAAAGTTCTATAATTTTATTTGCTTCATCTGTTCTTTCCGCAAACTCTACGCCGGCATATAAATCTTCGGTATTTTCTCTTACAACAACCAAGTCTATATCCGAAAATCTTGATTTTACACCAACATAACTCTTGCAAGGTCTTAAACAAGTAAAAAGATCAAGTTCTTTTCTTATAGCAACATTTACAGAACGAAAACCTGTTCCGATAGGTGTTGTTATAGGTCCTTTTAATGCAATTTTATTTTTTGCTATTGATTGCAATGTTTTATCCGGTAAAGGAGTACCTTCTTTTTCCATAATATCTATTCCGGCTTCAACGACATCCCAATCTATTTTTACACCTGTTGATTCTATAACTTTTGCCGTAACTTCCGTAAGTTCCGGACCTGTTCCGTCTCCTCTAACCAAAGTAATTTTGTAAGCCATTTTACTTCTCCTTTTTCATTTTAAATTGTTTATATTTTACTATATTCAATTTATGTAATATATATTTAACCAATATCCACAATATTCCAAGCCCATATTCTACACTTCTTTTAAAATTTATTGAAGAAGCTTCTGCAAAATATTTTGTAGGAACAGGAATATCGCCAATTCTAAAACCTGCGAGTGCCATTTGAACCACAATATGTTGATCAAAAACAAAATCGTCCGAATTTGCTTCAAAATTTATTGTTTCCAATACTTTTCTGGAATAAGCTCTATAACCGGTATGATATTCCCCAAGATTAAGACCTAAAACAACATTTTCAAGTATAGTTAAACATCTGTTAAAGAAATATTTATAAAAAGGCATACCACCTTTTAATGCTTCTTTTCTTGTTCTTATTCTGTTTGCAAACATAACATCACAAATATCTTGTTCTATCAAGCCTGCCAAAAAAGGAACAAGTCTTGGATCATATTGATAATCAGGATGAACCATAACAATAATATCTGCGCCCATTTCAAGTGCGGTTTTATAACAGGTTTTTTGGTTTGCACCATATCCCATATTTTTATCATGTTTTATAACTTTAAGGCCTAACTCTTTTGCAACACTAACCGTTTCATCTTTAGAATTATCATCGACAACCAACACTTCATCGTAAGATCCTTCAGGAATAGCTTCCAAAGTCTGTTTTAATGTTTGTGCAGCATTATATGCCGGCATAACAACTACTACTTTACTTTTTTTATTTTTCATTTTGTTCATCTGCCTCTTGATTTTGTTTTAATGCGAAACTAAATAAATCCGAAAAGGAAATTTTTTCTTTAATCATTCCCATTATTCCCAAAAAATAAACTGTCATCATTTCTATAAAATGTGTAGCTGCCATAGCAGTAAATGCTATTGTCTCTTCTACACCAAATATTCCCAAAGTAATCATACCTACACCTTCTATTGCACCTATAAATCCCGGTGCTGTCGGCAACATAGTCGCAATACCTGTAGTTACAATTACAAACAAACATTGTATAACAGTTAGTTTTAAACCAAATGCCGAAAATAAAAACTGATATGCATAAGATTCTACTATCCATACTATAACGGAAGTTATAAAAACAATAAAAAATAATTTTTTATTTTGAAAAAACTTTAAACCACTCGCAAATTTTAAAAAAATAGATTTTATAATTTCCAAAAATTTTACCGGCAAATGAAATTTATATAATAATTTTAAAAACTTATCTTCATCTTTTGACATAAAGAATAAAACAACAAACATTAAGCCGAAAATTACAGCACATAAAACAAAAGATTTTTGCAACCAATTCGGGATATTCGGAACGAATATTGCTATTAAGAAAAAAGAGATTATAAAAATTATAATATCCATTAATCTTTCCACGACAATGGTAGCAAAAACACCGCTTCTTGATATTTCTAATTTTTTCCCTGCAACAATAGCTCTGACAAATTCACCCAATCTTAAAGGTAAAACATTGTTCATAAAGAAACCAAAAACCAAATAAAAAAAACTTTGGAATTTTTTCATTTTCTTTAAAGGTGCAAGGATATAATCCCATCTAAATCCTCTAACTATGTAAGAAATAATATATAGAATAACACCTAATATTATAAAAATAATATCTGCATTTTTTAATAAAGAAACGGACTGTTTAAAATCTATATTTCTTATACATAAATATATCAATATTAAACTTACCAGACATCCTAAGATAATTTTAAAAATATTTTTTCTTATGATAAACTCCTTATGCTTTGTAATTTCTGAAGTATTTATGTATAAAAGTATGGATATATAAAAATAACCAATTAGCAAAATTTTCTTATATTCAAGATTATAATATGTCTTCTCTATACCCTTATTCTTCTATTCCTTATATACCTCAATTCCCTAAGAATTTTTTATTTGATAATAATACTCTTCATAATCTGAATTATATTTATCATATTTTATAGCTTCTTGTATAGCCTTTAAAGCTTCATCTTTATTATCATTATTCCAATAAACAGAAGCCAAAGATTCCTTAAGTTGTGCATCATATTTATATAAATCTATAGCTTTTTTATTATATTCAACTGCTTTATCTGCATATAGTTGACCAGCTTCATTTCTCATTTTATCATAAAGAGCAAAATAAGATTTCGAAACTTTTGCATAATATTCTGGATTTTTTTTATCAAACTTTATTGCCTTTTCAAACTCTTCTATTGCAACTTTGTAATAACCGGCAACATACAAATCAACACCTTTTTTATAATAAGTATTTGCTATAACCGGTCTTATAAAAAAAATAACCATAATTATACAAACAGGAACTAAAAAAAATATATTTTTTCTGTTCTTTTTTAAACTTATATTTTTATTATCAAAAATTGATGAAAAAATTATAAAGAACAACAACATATTCGCCGGAACAAAAAAGCTATAATCAAATAAATTTATTATAATAAAAGACGTTACACTTATTGCCACATATACATGAAAATATATATCTTTTTCTTCTAATACTTTTTTTGTAAATTCAACATAAAAAGCAAATAATAATATTATAAAACTAAATAAGCCCAACAACCCGACTTCTGCAAGTAACTGTATCATTACATTGTATGCAAACATACTATTTGGTACAAATTCCGGTCTAAAAGCATTAAATAATGCAGAATAATTACCAAAGCCACAACCAAAAAAAATATTTTCTTTGAATATTAAATATGCGGTTTTCCACCATACAAATCTTTGTGAAATAAAATCAAAATCCGCTCCTAAAAAAAACATAATATATATATATGAAATTAATATTATAACCGAAAAAAGTATTAAAAACTTCATATATTTTTTTTCTCTATATTCAATTAAAAATATTATTGTTGAAATAAATGATAATATTAATGCAATTTTGCATCCTGTAATAAATATTGAAAATAAAATAAAAAGCATTATAGCTATAAATACTTTAGTATTTTTTTGCTCTTTTATAAAGACAAAGACAAGAGGATATACTAAAGCTAAAAAACCTGCCACTACATTTACATTTAATGCTATATTTTCATAAAAATTATTACCATAAAAAAAAGCATGTATATTTGTAACGAATTTTGTGAACACTATCATTGATAACCAAAGAGCAATAAATACGGGCACAAAAAAAACTTTCTTTTTAAACTCTACAGATAAAAAAGAAAAAAGAAAGCCTGCCATCAAACAAGAACACAAAACTATAAGATAATTCCTTACATTTATTTTAAAATCCGCTGAGATGTAAGAGAAACAACAAAACAAAAAAAACAATAAAGATAACATAATATAAGTATTAAACTTAAAATTAGTATTATTTAGCATATACACAGATAGCAAAAAAAGAACTAGAAATATTGCTATTTGTATAGATAAAACAAAAGAAAATTTTGAAAGGATAGAAATAACCATAACTGCAGACAGAACAAAAGATATAATAACAGAATTACTTTTTTCAATATTCAACATATATGGAACTACCTTATATTTTGCAGATTTGTAAATACATATTTTATTAAAAGATTTTCTTCAAATAAAAAAATGTAATTTATTATCGTTGCAGGAGATGGCAAAAACAACATAACAAAAGAAGATATTGCTAAATAAGGACCAAACGGAATTTTATCTCTCCTACCGATTTTTTTAAAAAGAATCATGCAACCGCCAACAATACTACCTAAAAGAGAAGCAAGAAAAATTGAAAATAAAACTTTATCCCAACCGATAAAAGCTCCTACTCCTGCCATTATTTTTAAATCTCCGCCGCCCATTGCCTCTTCACCAAAAATTTTTTCCCCTATACAACCAATTAACCATAAAGAACCGCCACCGGCTATAAGTCCTAAAACAGAACTGATTATTCTCTTTAAAACAGGGTCGCCAAGCATAATATTAAAAGAACCTATATTGTACTGTGTTGTCAATGCTGGCGGCAAAAAGGTATCACTAAGAATATGATTTAAAGGGCTCACCAATAATCCTAATACAATTAAAAAATATGAAATTTCATCAGGAATTATTTGAGAATCAAAGTCAATAACGGTTATAACCAGTAAACAAAAAGCAAATAAACAAAAAGGAATTAAAATATATGAAAAACCAAACAAAAAGTACATTGACAAAAAAAGCAGACCACAAATAAATTCAATTAAAGGATACCTTAAAGAAATTTTGCTTTTACAATATCTGCATTTACCTTTAAGCAAAATATAACTTAAAATAGGAATGTTATCGTACCATTTAATAAAATTGTTACAATTCGTACAATGAGAATTAGGTTTAACTATAGATAAATTTCTTTGCATTCTGTATATACATACATTTGCAAAACTACCCAACACTAAACCTAATATAAAAACAAGTATTATTTCAAACATAAAAATACCTAATATGTACTCCAAACTATACCTTTAGAATCTTTTTGATCACAATCTATCCATATTTCTCCGGCTTGTCTATCTGCGCTATCTTCAACTTGATAAGCCCATTTTCCGGAATTTCCCGTAGGTTTAGTTGTTATATTATTATTAGGATTATTATATGGCGGGCAATAAACTTCAGGAATATATTTTATATATTTTCCACCTTCACCCGTTAATTCTTCAACTATATTTTCACTTGGAAAAGAGCCTTCATTATCACCATAATAAACAGCTATTGCGCTTCTTAAAGCAGTAAGATTTGCTCTTGTTGTAGCTTCGTTAGATTTTCGAATTACATCTAAAAATTTAGGATAAAAAACTAATGTAAGAAGTAAAATAATTGATACAGCTACAATAATTTCAATAATATTAATTTTCTTTTTATTATTTATTTCTTTGCTTTCCATCTTTTTATTCCTTTTATCTTATAGTACTTTGTAACAATCTTATTAACTCCTCTTTTCTTGAGGAATAATCTAAAGCCACTTGCGGTAAAACATTTCCGGCTATAACATTATCAAACAAAGATTGATTCATTGTCTGCATTCCATTTTGTCTGCTTGTCTGAATAATAGAATATAATTGTTCCGTTTTCATTTCTCTTATAATGTTTTTTATACTATCATTTACTATCATTATCTCACTTGCAAGAGCCATACCATGTCCTGAAGCATGAGGCAATAACTGTTGAGAAAAAACGGCCTTTAATGTTAAAGATAATTGAGATCTAATCTGTCCCTGTTGATTACCGGGAAAAACATCCACAATTCTGTTTACGGATGATGCGGCATCCATCGTATGAAGAGTTGCAAAAACCAAATGTCCTGTTTCCGCAAGTGTGATTGCAGCTGCTATTGTTTCCAAATCTCTCATTTCTCCAACCAATATTATATCGGGATCTTGTCTCAAAACATACTTTAAAGCATCTGCAAAAGATGATGTATCCGCACCTATTTCTCTTTGATTTACTATACAATTTTTATGAGAATGTAAATATTCTATAGGATCTTCTATAGTTATGATATGTCCTCTTCTTCTTTCATTAATATAATTTATCATTGAAGCAAGGGTAGTTGTTTTTCCTGAACCGGTTGCTCCTGTAACAAGAACCAAACCTTTTTGTAAATTTACAACTTCATAAACAACTTTTGACAAGTGTAATTCTTCAAAAGTATAAGTTTTTTGAGGGATAAATCTTAATGCAGCAGAAACAGATCCTCGTTGTCTAAAAACATTTAACCTAACTCTTCCTCTATTAGGAACCGGAAAAGAAGCATCCAATTCACATTTTTCTTCAAATCTTTTTATTTGTCGTTCATTTAAAACGGAATAAACCAATTGTTTTGTATCTTCAGGTTTTAATTTTTCTTCCCCTAAAGGTCTAACTATAGTATCTAATCTCATCATAGGCGGCAAACCTACAACTATGTGTAAATCGGAAGCTTTTTTAATTGCAACCTTATCAAGTAATTCCATTAAATTATACATTTAATTTCCTTTTACTCATTATTTTTTTATATACGGATTTGGGAACAAAATTTTTAAATTGACCGCCTAACGAGGCTATTTCTCTAACCATACTTGAAGATAAAAATGTATATTCCTGATCAGGCATTAAAAAAATAGTTTCTACATTTTTTTTTAATTTTCTGTTCATAAGAGCCATTTGAAACTCATATTCAAAATCAGACAAAGCTCTTAAACCTCTAACTATACAAAAACTATTTATTTCATTAAGATAATCAACCAGTAAACCGGAAAAAGATGAAACTTTTACATTTTTCATTGCAGATACAGACTCTTTCATCATGGAAAGTCTTTCTTCTAATGTAAACATATGATTTTTATTATAATTATGTGTAATGGCAACAATTACTTTAGGAAAAATTTTAGCAGCCCTGCCAATAATATCAATATGGCCATTGGTAGGAGGATCAAAGCTTCCGGGATAAACCGCTATAATATCTTTTTTCATATTATAATATTTTATATTATTATATCGTTTTTCGCAATAAATTTATAAATTAATCCTGCACTTTTCTTTCCGATATTCCACCTGCATTACCAAAACCTTTTACGGTTCTTTTAACTATATCTCTTGATAATTTATCCCAAATATATTCTCTTGCTTCTTCTTCAGTCATACCACCAAAACCAACTTTTACACTGTCTGCATATATTTGTATTCCTTCCATATTAGGTTCTGCCCACAATGTAATATTTTCGTGTTTATCTATAAAATATACATTTACCAATACCCATAACTTATATTGTTCTGTTACCATATTTGCATCATAAGTTAATGGTTGCAAGACATATCTTTTGATTTCACAAACAACTACACCATCTGCTTCTTCTTCCGTTGTTACTACAGAAAGTCTGCCATCTCGCATAAACTCATCTATTATTGCCTTTGTAAATTTATCTTCCAATCCATACTGATTTGTATTGTTTACAACAGGTCTTACGTACACATTTTTTACATAAGACGGTAAAATCTGCGGTGCCGGATCATAAGGTGATGTACAAGCGCATAATAATGCAAATAATGAAATGATAAAGAAATATACTTTTTTCATAAAACCTCTCAAAAAAAATGCTTCGTGATTTTTTACTTTATTACTACATTTATAATTTTATTTTTTACATATATAAATTTTACAATATTCTTACCTTCAAATATTGTCTTTAATTTTTCATCGTTTAACACTATATCTTTTACCGCTTGTTCATCTGCGGTAACATCAATATTTACTTTACCTTTCAATTTCCCGCTTACCTGAACAGGTATTTCTATCGTGTCTTGTTTAATATATTTTTCATCATATTTCGGCCATTGTGCAATAGAAACACATTCTTTGTGTCCTAAAATATTCCATATTTCTTCACATAAATGTGGTGTAAACGGTGAAAGCAGTAACACTATTGTTTCATAAACCTGTTTTGATAATCCGTCATCATTCGCATGATGTTTGTATGTATACATTGTATTAACAAGTTCCATTACGGCAGATATTGCAGTGTTGAATTGTGATTTTTGAGATATATCTTCAGTAACTTTTTTTATACAAATATGCATTGCTCTTAACAAATCTTGTTTTGCTTTATCTGTTGCAGGAACAGAAGATTTTGTATTTACAACTTCCTGTAATCTCCAAACTCTGTTAATAAATCTCCAACAACCTTCAACACCATCACTTGACCAATCGAGTTGTTTTTCCGGAGGTGCTGCAAAAAGAATAAACAGTCTTGCTGTATCCGCACCGTATTTTGAAACTATTTCATCCGGACTAACAATATTTCCTTTTGATTTTGACATTGCACTTCCACCAAGTGTAACCATACCTTGTGTTAAAAGATTCATGAAAGGTTCATCACTCTTTATGAGTCCCATATCTCTTAAAACTTTATGCCAAAACCTTGAATATATCAAATGCATACAAGCATGTTCTATACCACCTACATATTGATCAACAGGCATCCAATAATTTGCCTCTTCTTTATCAAAACATTCTTTATCATTATGAGCATCGGTATATCTTATGAAATACCAAGAAGAATCAACAAATGTATCCATAGTATCGGTTTCTCTTCTTGCAGGACCACCACACTTAGGACAAGTTGTATTAACAAATTTTTCATCCGATTGTAACGGAGATTTTCCGTCATTTGTAAATTTTACATCAGTAGGAAGAATAACCGGCAAATCTTTTTCATCAACCGGAACGATACCGCATTTATCGCAATGTATCATTGGTATAGGAGTACCCCAACATCTCTGTCTTGATATTAACCACTCTCTCAGTTTATAGTTTGTAGTTCTTTTTCCCCAACCTTGTTCTTCTACCCATTCCGGCATTTTTACTCTCGCATCTTGTGAAGTTATTCCATTGAATTGTCCGGAATTTACCATTACACCTTCACCTTCATAAGCACATTTTGTTATATCTTCATCTTTGTTTGTTATTACCGGAATAATATCCACATTAAATTTTTTTGCAAATTCCCAGTCTCTTTGATCATGTGCAGGAACAGCCATAATAGCTCCGGTACCATATCCCATTAAAACATAATCTGCAACAAATATAGGTACTTCTTTTTTATTCGCAGGATTAATTACACAAACACCATCCAACTTAACTCCTGTTTTTTCTTTTGATGAAGATCTTTCTATATTTGATTTTAATGAACTTGCATTGATATATTTTTCTACTTCTGCCCAGTTTTTAATTTTATCTTTAAACTCTTTTAACATAGGATGTTCCGGTGAAACAACCATAAATGTTACACCGAAAATCGTATCAGGTCTTGTTGTAAAAAT
>JAFXOB010000057.1 GCA_017529005.1 Elusimicrobiota bacterium | reverse complement strand
TTTTAGATATAACTGTTTCCGGAAAACCTGACAAATATACAATTAAATTGTTTTTTAAAAACTTTGATAAATCTTTTATATTATATAAATCGTCTTCCCAAGATAAAACAAAACTATTAATTTTATATTTCGATAAAAATTCTGCACTATAATGATTTAATGTGTAAAGGTATTGCCCTGCATATAACAAAACTTTTTTCTCTTTAAACATATAAATTTGAGATATATTATTTATAAAAAATTTATTATATTTTTTGTCTATAATGAAATTTATAAATTTTTCATATTCTTTTATATCTTTTTCTTCTATATATGCCGGTAATTCAAAATACAAATCTTTTATATTTTTTTGAGAAATAAAATTTTTTACGGATAAAATATTCTCTTTTGATAATTTTATTATTAAAGCCGACTTAATATTTTTCAATAATGATATCCATTTAATATTGTTTATTCTTATAAATAAACCGGGCAATACCGTTTTGTTGAAAGGTTGAAAATTTGAAAGATTGAAAGTTTTATTGCTTATTGTTTTTATATCTTCGTTGTTATTGTTTCCTTCCTTCCAAACATCCACATCTCCGGACTTCCCTTGTTCTCCGTCGGCAATTTTATACACTTCAAATTTGTTTTCTATATATAAATTTTTATAACCAATTTTATAACTATTGTTTTCTTTAATTATATTTTCTATTTTTAAAATAAAATTTTTATCTTTTTCCTTATCTACTATTCTTATAATATCACCTAAGGATAAATTTTGTTTGCTTGTTAAATAGAAAGTAGAAGCTGTTTTATTTTCAACAACACCCAAATATAATCCTGTATTTTTAGATTTTTGCGGTTCAAAAATATCTTCGCTTTTCATATTAAAATTAAAGGTTGTTTTTTGTCTTGCATAATCAAGTGATAAAATTTCTTTTGCTTGTTGTAAATTTTGTTCGTACTCTTGTTCATCGGAATCTATTAATAATCTGTAAGCTTTAACTGTTTTGCTTACATAATCTGCAGATTTTAATCTGCCTTCTATTTTTAATGAAGTTACACCTATTTCTTTTATCTGTTTAATATAGTCTGCCAACTGAAAATCTTTCGGCGACAAATAATAACCGTTCTTACCATCAACAGTCCACAATCTTCTGCAAGGCTGTGTACAATGTCCTCTGTTACCGCTGTATCCGCCTATAAAACTTGAAAACAAGCAAAGTCCCGAAACACAAAAACACAGTGCACCATGACAAAATATTTCAATTTCTATGTCACTGCTGTTTCTTATTTTTTTTATTTCATTAAAAGAAAGTTCTCTTGCCAAAACTGTTCTTTTAAAACCCATTTTTTGTGCTTGCAAGGCACCATAGCTGTTATGTATTGTAAGTTGTGTACTTGCATGTAATTTTAAATCGGGAAAATATTTTTTTGATAAATATGCTACACCTAAATCCTGCACAATAATTGCATCTGCTTGTGCAAAACTTATTTGTTCTAAACTTTTTAGCACATCTTTCATTTCCAAATTTTTTACCAAAGTATTAACTGCGACAAAAATTTTTACATTTTTTTGATGTGCATAAGAACAAATTTCATTTAATTGTTTATATGAAAAGTTTTTGGCTTTTGCCCTTGCACTGAAATCTTTTAATCCTACATAAACAGCATCTGCACCAGCAGATACAGCCGCAACAAAAGATTCCATATTGCCACTTGGAGCAAGTAATTCAATTTTGTTCATATCATTTATTTTAGCATAAAAGATATAATAGTAAAACTTATTTTTTTATATTAAAAAATTTAGTAAAATAATATCATTGTGTAGCATAGAAAAAATTTTATCGGAGGCTTAAAATGGAAAAATACAAATGCAGTATATGCGGTTATGAATATGATCCTGCAAAAGGAGATCCTGATAACGGAATACCTGCAGGCACGCCTTTTGATAAATTACCTGAAGATTGGGTATGCCCTGTTTGCCAGGTAGGCAAAGATTCTTTTGAAAAGATGTAATAAAAAATGCAAAGTATTTTTAGCTTATGGCTTATAGTTAAAAAAGCCATAAAAGCGAATGTTATTCTAATTAAGGAACGAATTGATGAAACAAATAACAAAAGATATTTTTTCCGTAGGTGTAATTGATTGGAACATGAGAAGTTTTCATGGTAACACATTTATAACTAAAAGCGGTGTTACTTACAGTTCTTATATAGTTAATGATGTTGAACCTGCTTTAATAGATGTCGTTCATAAAGGTTTTGAAGAAGAATTCATAAAAAACATTTCTGAAATTGCAGAACCTGAAAAAATAAAACATGTTATATTAAACCATTTGGAACCTGATCATAGCGGTTCTATTGAGTATATGGCAAAAGTTTTGAAAAATGCAAAATTTTACGGAACGGCAAAGTTAAAAGAAGGCCTTCTAAAATATTACAATTTAAATATTGACATAAATATTGTTAAAACAGGTGATAAAATAAATTTAGGAAACAACACTTTAACTTTTATAGAAGTACCTATGGTACATTGGCCTGATAGTATGATGACATATTGTCCTGAAAAGAAAATTTTATTTTCAAATGACGGATTCGGACAACATATAGCAACAAACAAAACTTTTACCGATGAAGTTGATACAGGAATAATAGAAAAAGAAGTTGCAAAATATTATGCAAACATATTATGGCCTTTAGGCGCTATGATAGACAGAAGCATAAATAACATTTTAAAAATGAATTTACCGATAGATTTCATTGCTCCGAGTCACGGTCTTGTATGGAGAAAAGATATAAACAAAGTTATAGAAAAATATTTAACATGGGCAAAAAATACGGTTACAAACAAAGCTGTTATAGTATATGAAACAATGTGGGGCTCAACCGAAATAATGGCAAGAGAAATAGCAAAGGCTTTAACGGATAACAACATAGAAATAAAAATGTTTGATATTGCAAAAACGGATTTTGCGGAAATTGCTTATGAAATGTTAGAAGCAAAAGCATTTATTATAGGTTCATCCACACACGATAACGAAATGTTAGCTTACATCGCGGGCTTTATACATTTTATTAAAGGTATGAAACCTAAAAACAGAGTTGCAATTTCGTTCGGTTCTTACGGATGGGCAGGTGGAGCAGTAAAAGAAATAGCTGCAAATCTTACTTCTTTTGGTGTAGAAGTTATAGATCAAGTCGGTGCAAAATTCAAACCGAACAAAGAAGAACTAAATAACTGTTATCAAGCAGGAATTAAATTAGTTGAAAAATTAAAATAAATGGGAGATATTATGAGAAAAGCATTGGTTTGTTCTGTATGCGGATATATACACCTAAAAGAAACTGCACCGGAAAAGTGTCCGGTGTGCCAAGCAAGTTCAAAAGCCTTTAATTTAAAAGTGGATGCTTTAAAAACAAAAGAAGATATTGTAACAACAGGTGAAAGCCACAAAAAACACCTTCCTGTTATATCCATTAATAATATAAATGAAACAGTTCAAGAAATTAAAGTTAAAGTAGGTGAACTTGAACATCCTATGATGCCGGAACATTATATTACAAACATAATGTTTTATGCAGACAATGAATATGTCGGTGGAATTGCTTTAACATCTAATCTTAAACCGGAAGGTTCTGTTTCTTTAAATACTAAAGGTAAAAAAATATCCGTTATTGAACATTGTAATATTCACGGAGATTGGATAACGGAACTATAAAATAACAAAAGTTGTTAAATAAAATGCAGAGGTTTTATTATGAAAAGTTTAAAAGGAACAAAAACAGAAAAAAATTTGTTGCAGTCTTTTGCAGGAGAATCACAAGCAAGAAACAGATATACATTTTACGCTTCAGTTGCTAAAAAAGAAGGTTATGAACAAATATCTGCACTCTTTTTGGAAACAGCCGATAACGAAAAAGAACATGCAAAAAAATTCTTCAAATTTTTGGAAGGCGGAACTACAGAAATTACGGCAAGTTTTCCTGCAGGAATAATCGGAACAACTGTTCAGAATCTTGAAGCTGCAGCAGATGGTGAAAATGAAGAATGGACAAAAGCATACCCTGAATTTGCAAAAATAGCTGAAGAAGAAGGATTTAAAGAAATAGCTGATTGTTTTAAATATATTGCATTAGTAGAAAAAGCTCACGAAGCAAGATATAGAAAACTTTTGGATAATATAAAATATGAAAAAGTATTTACTAAGGATGGTGTTGTAAAATGGAAATGCAGAAATTGCGGATACGTTTACGAATCTAAAGAAGCTGCAGAAAAATGTCCCGCATGTAATCATCCGAGATCGTATCAGGAATTGTTTGTAGAAAACTATTAAAATTAGGTAATAAGGTTATAGGGTTATGGGTTGAGAACGACAACGACAAAACAACTAACAATCTCATAACCCGATAAACTATAAATAAAAAAACACTTTGTGTTTTTTATAATGGAGGTAGTAAAATGAAATATGTATGCAAAGTATGTGGTTGGGTAAGTGAAGATGGTACAAAACCGGACAAATGTCCTATATGTGGTGCGCCTGCAGATAAGCTTGAAGCTATAGTTGAAGGTGAAAAAACTTATGCTACAGAACATAAAATAGGTGACGGACAAGTTGAAGATAAAGAAATTGTAGAAGGTTTAAGATCAAACTTTAACGGCGAATGCACAGAAGTCGGAATGTATTTGGCAATGTCCAGAGTTGCAGAAAGAGAAGGATATCCTGAAATTGCAGATGCATTTAAAAGATATGCTTTTGAAGAAGCGGAACATGCTGCAAAATTTGCAGAACTTTTAGGTGAAGTTGTAACAAATTCCACAAAGAAAAATCTTGAACTCAGAGCTCAAGCAGAACATGGAGCTTGTGCAGGTAAAATGGAAATTGCAATAAAAGCAAAAAAATTAAATTATGATGCAATTCACGATACCGTTCATGAAATGGCAAAAGATGAAGCAAGACATGGTAAGGGTTTTGACGGATTATTAAAAAGATATTTTAAAAAATAATTTTTTATACAAAACAATAAGCAGAAAGACAGTGAGAAAAATTCACTGTCTTTTTTTATTTGTTTGTCGTTTTACAATATATTTCTTTTTTATTATAATAATGTTTCATTATAACTTTCCGTAAGGAGATATCATGGGATATACAAAACAAGACGTAATAAACATTATTAAAGAACAAAACGTAAAGTTTATCAGATTACAATTTACCGACATTTTCGGCCAACTAAAAAATGTTGCAATAACCGCAAATCAAATTGAAAAAGCTTTAGACAATAAATGTATGTTTGACGGATCTTCAATTGAAGGGTTTGCAAGAATTGAAGAAAGTGATATGTATTTGTATCCCGACCCTGATACTTTTGTAATATTTCCATGGAAGCAGGAAGAAGGTAAAGTTGCAAGATTAATTTGTGATATCTATACACCGGACGGAAAACCGTTTGAAGGGTGCCCGAGAAATATTTTAAAAAGAAGTTTAAAAAATGCTGCGGATTTAGGTTATACGTTTAATGTAGGTTCGGAACTTGAATTCTTTTTATTTTTAACAGATGAGCAAGGAAAACCTACAACAAAAACTCACGATGCTGCGGGATATTTTGACCTTGCACCTATAGATTTAGGTGAAAGTGCAAGAAAAGAAATGTGTTTAACTCTTGAAGATATGGGCTTTGAAATTGAAGCTGCTCACCATGAAGTTGCAAGAGGTCAACACGAAATAGATTTTAAGTATGCCGATGCTTTAAAAACCGCAGATAACATAAACACATTTAAACTTGTAGTTAAAACCATAGCACAAAAGCACGGATTACATGCAACATTTATGCCAAAACCGATATTCGGTATTTGCGGTTCCGGTATGCACATAAATCAGTCGTTATTTAAAAACGGTAAAAATGCTTTCTGTGATGAAAAAGATAAGTTGGGACTTTCAAAAGTTGCATATAAATATATCGCGGGACTTATGTATCATATAAAATCTTTCTCTGCAATTTCTAATCCGTTAGTAAATTCTTATAAAAGATTGGTTCCGGGATATGAAGCTCCGGTTTATATTGCTTGGTCTGCAAGAAACAGAAGTCCGTTGGTAAGAATACCGGCAGCAAGAGGAGCATCTACAAGAATAGAATTAAGAAACCCTGATCCTTCTGCAAATCCTTACTTTTTGTTAGCTTCTTGTTTGGCAGCAGGAATTGACGGTATAAAAAAGAATATGAAAGTAAAACCTGCCGTTGACAGAAACATTTATCAAATGACAAAAGAAGAAAGAGATAAAGCCGGCATAGAAAATTTGCCGCATAATTTGATTAATGCTGTTAAAGCAATGCAAAAAAGTGAACTTATAAAAGAAACTCTTGGCAACCACGCATTTAATCTTTATACAAAATCTAAAATTGATGAGTGGGATGCTTACAGAACAAAAGTTCATCAATGGGAAATTGATGAATATTTAATTAACTACTAAAATATTTATTAACATAAAAAAACAGACAGATAATTTTATCTGTCTGTTTTTATTTTGCAAAGAAAAAGCCCTTGGTGAAAGGGACAGTTATGGCAGTCCGTACCACAAGTTTTACTTGTACTACATCACCAAAGGCAAAGAAAGTATAGTTTCTAGATATATGTATTGTCAACAACTTTTTTTATTTTAATAACAAGTAAAAAAGTTATCAACTTTGCTTGTTGAAAACTTTATATATTCGATAAAAACAGCAAAATTTAAAAGTTATCCACAAGTTATCAACAAGCATTTTAAACCTAAAAAAATGTAAATTTTCAATCTTGATTTTATAATTTATTTATATAATTGCTATAATAAAAAATATTCACAAGTAAAGGATATTTATAGTTATGGCTTCATTAAAACATAAAATAATAAAAGTTAAAGCAGAAAAAATTGTTTTTCCGGGAAATGTTTTGTGCAGATGTGAAGACGGTATTGCTCTTTTTACCGAAGGTCTTTTGCCGGGTGAAGAAGCCGAAGTTTTTGTTACAAGAGATAAAAAAACTTATAGAGAAGCTAAACTTGAAAAAATATTAACACCATCACCTTTAAGAATTGAACCAAACTGTCCCGCCTTCGGTAAATGCGGCGGATGTTCGTTTGAGCATACTGAATACAAAAATCAAATACAATTTAAAACTGATTGTGTTAAAGAACTTTTAAACTTTATAGATATAGAAATCCCGCAAGCAAAACAAAGTCCTGTTCAATGGAACTATAGAAACAAAATGGAGTTCAGTTTCTATAACGACAGAGGCATGGATGCATGGAAGAATAGAGGGATAGAAACAACAGAAAAACTAAGTTTGGGACTTCATTGTAAAGGGAGCTTTTATAAGTATTCGGAAGTTCCCCCATGCTATATTGCTCACAAAGATATTATAAAAGCATGTGAAATAGTAAAAGAGTTTGCAATAAATACCGGCTTAAAAGCATACAATAATAAATCTCATGAAGGATTTTTTAGGCACCTTGTTCTAAGAAAAGGTGTTAATACCGGTGATTTACTTGTAAATATTGTTACCAACAAACAAGAAGATATAAACAAAAAATTTTTTGATAGTGTTGTAAAACAGTTATCTCCTTTTTGTTCGAGTATATATTGGACACAAAACTCAAAATTTTCCGATGCGGTTAATGCCGAAAGCATAATATTGTTGTATGGTAATGAAAATATTACTGAAATATTAACTGTAGCAGATAAAAAATTCAAATTTTCTATCTCACCGTTTTCTTTTTTTCAAACTAACACAAAAGCAACTGAAGTTTTGTACAACACAGTAATAGAACTTTTACAACCGAATAAACAAGATACTTTACTTGATATGTATTGCGGAACGGGAGCAATAGGAATATGTTTATCCCCTCATGTAAAATCCGTTGTTGGTGTTGAACAGGTAGAAGAATCTATTGAAAGTGCAAAACATAATGCTCAAATAAACAATATAAACAACATAGAATTTTTTGCACAACCTGCACAAGATTGGGTAAAACAAAACGATAAAAAGTTTGACTGTGTTATTATAGATCCGCCAAGAGCAGGCCTTTTTGAAAATGTTATAGAACATCTTTTATTTTTAAATCCTAAAAAAATAGTTTATGTTTCGTGCAACCCGTCAACACTTGCAAGAGATTTAAAACTTATTACAAAAGATGAAAAGTATAAAGTTATAAAAGTTTGTCCTGTGGATATGTTTCCGCAAACTTATCATATTGAGACGGTAGTCCTATTAGAGAGGAATGTAAATGGTTAATTATGGATTAAAAGATAAAGTAGTAATAATCACCGGAGCAAATAACCCGCAAGGAATAGGCGCAACAACGGCTCTTGCTTTTGCAAGAGAAGGTGCAAAGGTTGCTTTAGTATATAAGAAAATATTTAGACAGTTCGATAAAAATAAGACCGACAAAAACGGAGCAGACAAATATTACAAAGCTAATGCGGAAAATGCAGATATCGTAGAAAATAAACTCAAAGAAATAAATGCTGATTATATTGTTTTGGAAAAAGATATTTCTAATGAAAATGATGTAAAAGAAATTTATTCTGCAGTTATTAAAAAATACGGAAAAGTTGATGTTTTAGTTAATAATGCTGCAGACGGTGATATGGATGGTTTTGATACAATAGAAAAAATTACGCAAAAAGTTATAGACGATACATTTGCGGTAAATGTCAGAGGAAGTATTTTAATGACAAGAGAATTTGTTAATAATCGTAACGATTACGGAAGAATTATAAATATTTCTACAGACTCATCACAAATTTTTGCAGGGCAAATTACTTATGGAGCAAGTAAAGCAACTTTGGAAGCACTTACACGCAGTATTGCTCTTGAAGTGGCAAAGTATGGAATTACCGTTAACTGTGTTGCTCCCGGTCCGACTCAAACCGGCTGGATTGATGATGAATTGGAAAAATCCGTTATTCCGATAATTCCAATGGGAAAACTAATTCAACCGGAAGATATTTCCGAAACAATTTTGTTTTTATCAAGTGAACAAGCAAAAATGGTTACCGGACAGGTGATAAAAGTTTCCGGCGGTCATGCAATTTAACACAATATATTTGAAGTTTGAACTAAAAACTCTCATGTTAAAATTTGATTTATGATTTGATAGAGGAATAATTATGCTGGATAGAAATAAATATAGAGTTGAACAATTGGATATTTTAAAAGCATTGGGAATTGTTTGCATGGTTTCCGGACATGCCTATGCTCCCTTCACGAAATTCGTATATTTATTTCATATGGCAATTTTTTTTATAGCTTCCGGATTTTTCTATAAAGATAAGAATTCGCAAGATATTCAATCTGTTTTTAAAGCATTTTGGAAAAAGGTTAAAAGGCTGTATATACCGCTTTTTATATGGAATACTATTTATACACTACTACATAATTTATTTATTCATATCAATGTCTATACAGATAATCCTCAATTATTAAACTATGTGTCAGGAAAATGGATTTGTATAACGGAATATTATTCTAAATACGATATTATTATGAGAATCATTGAAGGAACAATATTTAGTTCAAGCGAACAAATGTTTGGTACGGAATGGTTCCTTCGAGTGCTATTTATGACTTCTATTTTTTATTTAATTTTCGATTATATAATAAAACATTTATTTAAACAACGGCATGTATTAATTCAATTTATAATAGCAACTATTTTGTTAATATTTGGATTTTCTTGTTATAAAATTTTTAATAATAGTTTTTATGGAATAGCCCAAACATGTTCTTTTTACTGCTTATATTTTCTCGGATATATTCTACAAAGATATAAAGACAAGTATTCTAATTGGAATTGGAAACAATACATACCTGCTTTATTTGTTTCTTTTTTAATTCTGCTCTTGCTCAATGGTATAGGCAGCATTGAACTCGGACAAAACAGGTATGAAAATCCCGTATTCTTGTTATTGGCATCATCATCTGGATGGTTATTACTATATAGCTTGTCGTATTTTATAAAAAAATATATCTATCTCAAAAAATTATGATAGAGATTGGGAAACATACTCTTGCTATTATGATTCTTCATTTCTTATCTTTCAAAATAGTCGAACTCTTTATAGTTAATTATTATGGTATGCCATTATTCTGTGTCGCTGCCTTTCCTAACCTCTTTGGTTCAATGGGATTATGGTGGTTGGCATATACAATTATAGGTGTAATAGTTCCCGTAATATTAAGTATTGTTTATCATAATTTTATTGATAAAATTTATAACCAACATTTGCCGAAAAAAACAATATAAAATTCAGAAAGGAAATAAATATTGTTGTAAAATATAAAGGAGAAGTTAATGAAAAATTTTATTGCATATTGCGGATTAGATTGTGAAAAATGTGAGGCAAGATCAGCAACAATAAATAATGATAACGAGTTAAGAAAAAAAGTTGCAGATAAATGGAGCAACCTAAACAATATCACAATTACTCCTGAAATGATTAATTGTGAAGGTTGCAGAACAGACGGAAAGAAAACAGTATTTTGCGATAAACTTTGCGAAATAAGACAATGTGCCATGAACAAAAAATATGAAACTTGCGGTGATTGTAACGAAATGAAAACATGTAAAAAAGTTGCAATGGTTATATCAAATAATACAAATGCACTTAAAAATTTAGAAAAATAGAATATTATACATGAAATATATTTCTACTCTTATTATTATCTTAACAATTATTACATTTTGTATAACTTCGTACCTATGGATCCCGCAAAACAAAATTTCAAATTTAGAGATGAGAACTTTAGCAACCTTTAATATGGCTTTTCATCCAAACACAGACAGTATTGTTTATAAAACAACATTTATTGCCAGATTAGAAGAAGCAATGAAAGACCAATTTGTTTTCAGAAATATAATTGTTAAAAAACTTTCCGAACTTAAAGCCAATTTAGGAAATCTTTATGATTTGATTTTAAATTATGTAAATTTTAATAATAAAAAAGTAAAAACTTATCAAGAATACAAACATCCAAAACTCGAAAAGTTTCCGAAACAACAATATACATTAAGTAAAATAGGAGATTTTTATCGTATAAATAATACGAATTATCTTTGTGAAGCTCCAAACCCAAAACCACAAAATTCACAATTAATATCTTTTCGTATAGATCAAATACATCATATTCAACAACTATATCCGAAAATAAAAATATATTCATATTTTGTAAGTTCTATTGATATGACACCGTGGTTTGATTCATATCTTGGTATTACAACTCCTGATCTTTTTGAAGAAATTGCACAGGCTCTTCCGGATAATATTAAAGTTAAAAGACTTGTTTATAAAGACTTTGAAGAATATAAAAAATTATTTTTTGCGAGTGATCATCATTTGAATTATAAAGGAAGTTTAAAAACTTATCAAGATATATATGAAATGATATCTGCGGATTTTGCTTTGCCGGAATATAAAAAAGCAATTGAAATATGGGACTTTTCATATTTATTCGGTATTAAATATAGAGGCTCCAGAGCCAACAGATTACAAGAAGACTATAATGGATGGGATAAATTTATCGTATTTGAACATAATTTAGGAAACAGACAAACCTCTGCACTAAATCCTAAAACGCTAAAAGAAACTCCGGCTGTTTTATCACTATTTAATAATTATAAAAACGGATCCATTTATTTTGATATATATTATGATCATTATATTCACTTTTACGGTGATGCATTATTGGAAAACGGAATAACAGTTAATGATCAAAATTATATTTATGTTATTCGTAATAACATTAAAACCGGACACAATTTGTTATTGATAACAGATTCTTCCGGAAGAGCAATAAGAGATGTTTTAGGAACTCTTTTTGATACACTTGTTTATATTGATTATCGTATAATATCAAAAATAAATATTGATTATATTATTGATAAATATAAAATAGATATTATTCTGCTAAACGGTTTTGGAACTGTATGGACAAATGACGAGTTTGTATTTCATTTTTCCGATAATTTCCATAACCGGGAGAAAAATTAAGTTATGGTTTTTTCCAGTCTTTCTTTTTTATTTATTTTTTTACCGCTTTGTTTAATCTCTTATTTTTTAGTTCCAAAACAAAAAGTAACATTACGAAAATACATTTTACTTTTTTTCTCCTTAATCTTCTATGCCGCCGGCGAACCGTTATATATATTCGTTATGATTGCTACTGTTGCTATTACTTTCTCTTTTTCCTGCAAAGTTGAAAAACACAGTAAAACAGCTCTGGCTTTGTCTATATGTTTTGTTCTCTTACCATTGATTATATTTAAATATCTAAACTTTATTATTGATAATTTAAATATACTTTTCGGATTTAATTTCAAAGCAATACAACTTACTATGCCTATAGGCATATCTTTTTATACTTTTCAAATATTAACGTATATTATAGATTTGTATAGAGGAAATGTTAATCGCCAAAAAAATGTTGGATATTTGGCTCTTTATATTTTTCTTTTTCCGCAATTAATTGCCGGTCCGATTGTAAGATATGCAGATATAGAAACTTCATTATCTGCTTGCAAAGAAAGTAAAGATAAAATTTTGGAAGGTGCAAGAAGATTTATTATTGGTCTTGCAAAAAAAGTTTTAATTGCCAATCAAGTAGGATTTATCGTTTCAGAAATAGGAGGTATGCCGTTTTCTCAGGTTGGTACAAGCATGATGTGGTTATCTTCTATTGCTTTTACAATACAACTATATTTTGATTTTTCCGGATATTCCGATATGGCTATCGGGCTTGGAAAAATATTCGGATTTAATTTTAAAGAGAATTTTAATCTTCCTTACATATCCGTTTCAATTAGTGATTTTTGGAAAAGATGGCATATTTCAATGAGTACATTTTTTAGAGATTATGTATACATTCCTATGGGTGGTAGTCGCTGCCATTTCGGAAGATGGATTTTTAATGTGTTAATCGTATGGATGATTACAGGTTTATGGCATGGTGCAAAATGGAACTTTGTTCTGTGGGGATTATATTATGCACTATTACTTATGATAGAAAAATTTATAGTTCATATTTTTAACTTAAAATTAAAAAATATTATTACGACTAAATTTACAAATATTATTCGCCCTTTTACTTATTTACTTACTTTTATTCTTACTGTTATAGGATGGACTTTGTTTATGCACGACACAAACAATTTTATGGAAATGATACATTATTTACAAAGACTATTTTCGCAAACCGAAGTAATAAATCCGATTTCCATTCGTGCACTGGACTTACAATCTTACATACCTTGTCTTTTAATCGGTATTATTTTAAGTTCCCCTCTTATTCTTATATTCAAAAAAATAAAAGCATATACTTATCCGAATTGGATTATCATAACCGGCAAAATTATTAATGATATTTTTTTGATAACAGTTTTTATATTATCTATTATTTTTATTGTCGGACAAAACTATAATCCATTTATTTATTTCCGATTTTAATGTATTGTAATGTATAATTAAAACAAGGGAAAAACTATAATGATTGAAACAAGAAATTTAAAAATCTATGCAGCTTCACAAGATGAAATGGAAAAATTCATTGAGTTACAAACCAATGATGTACTAAAAGCTGCTTATACAGAAATGTTAAACGGATGCATTGAAAATCCCGAACAGTGGGAATGGTATGCAATTTGGATGATAGAACTTAAAGACGGAACTCA
>JAFXOB010000056.1 GCA_017529005.1 Elusimicrobiota bacterium | reverse complement strand
TTCTATATAGCTTTTTGTAAGTATTACGGCACTGTCCGCTATAGTTCCTACAGAAAAAGGTTTTAGTTCCGCTTCATCTTTCACTATATATAAATTTGGTGTCGGTATTTTTTCTTTTGATGATACATTTTCTAAAATTTTTCTTATTTCTTCTCTCGATATTTTGGCTTTTGGAATATCTTCCGTTATGGAAAATTTTTCTAAAAAATTTTTTAAATCACTACTGTAAGTATTTGGTTCATCTTGCAGTTCTGTAGCATTCACCATGCCCACTATCATATTACTGCCTCCATAAAAAGCTATGGTGGTCCATATAACAGAAAGCAAAATGCATCCGATGAAAATTTCCCAATAAGAATTGATAACTTGTGATACTACAGGAGAATTGTTTGCCCGCATCTCCGGAAAGCACCAAAGTGCAAAACAAAAAACAGCAAATAGTATGAACATAAAGCTTACGGGAAATAATAAAATCAATAAAATCGTTTTTCTTTTATTACTTTCGATATAATCGTAAGTTGTTATCATAATAATTTACTAAAATGATACTTTAACCGGTTCTCTTTCTTCTTTGTTTTCCAAATTGAAAAATTGACCTTTTTCAAAATTGAAGAAATTTGCAATTATGTTGCTTGGAAACATTTCTATTTTAGTATTTAATGCTAAAACATTTGTGTTATAAAATCTTCTTGAAGATTGAATTTTGTTCTCGGTATCTACAAGTTCTCTTTGTAGTTCCAAAAAGTTTACATTTGCTTTTAAATCGGGATAATTTTCTGTTACCGCAAACAAAGATTTTAATGTTCCGCTCAAAAAGTTTTCGGATTTCGCTTGTTCTTCTATTGTTTTGTTACTTGCGGAAACAGCCATATTTCTTGCTTTTATAACCGCTTCCAAAGTGGATTTTTCATGTGCGGCATAACCTTTAACCACTTCAACTAAATTAGGTATTAAATCGTATCTTCTTTTTAATAAAACTTCTATATCACTCCATGCTTCTTTTGTTCTGTTTCTCAGTAAAATTAATCTGTTATAGGTCGACCACAAAAAAACAACTGCAATAACAACCAACGCACATAAAACTATTAAAGCAATAAGCATTTTTTGTTCTCCTTTTAATGAAATTTTACTCAGCAATATTATAGCATACTTTTACAAAATTTTTTGATATTTTATATAATAAATTCAGTTGATAAAAATCGGAGTTTTTACATGAGACAGCCGCACGGACAAAATTTTTTAACAGATAAAAATATTGCACATAGAATTGTTGAAAGTGCAGACATACAAAAAGACGATACGGTTATAGAAATAGGACCGGGCAAGGCAGCACTTACCGACATTTTAAAAGACTATACCGATAACTTAATAGCGGTTGACATTGATTCCGATTTGGCACAAGCATTACAAACAAAATACAAAGACAATAAAAATATAACGATAATCAACAGAGATTTTTTAAAGTTTGATTTGCCCGATACAAAATTTAAAATTGTTGCAAATCTTCCTTATAATGTGGGAACGGCAATAGTTCAAAAATTTTTACCGAACAAGAATTTTGTTTCCGGTGTAATAATGTTGCAAAAAGATGTTATTACA
>JAFXOB010000055.1 GCA_017529005.1 Elusimicrobiota bacterium | reverse complement strand
TAGGTGTAAGAATACCGAATTGCAAGATACTTTTGGATATTATGGCAAGATACAATGTTCCATTAATGACAACATCAGCAAATATTTCCGGTAAAGACAGTGCAAAAACAGCCAAAACGGCAATAGATTATTTTAACAGTAAAATAGATTTAATAGTTGATGGCGGAAAATGTGAATTTTCTTTTGAATCAACAGTAATAGATATGGTAAAGTTTCCGTATGTTGTTATAAGAAAAGGTTGTTTGGATTGTAAAAAGTTGTTGGAGTACATTTAATAATTTATGAAAGATTATTGGATTATAAAAGTTGTATGCTTTGGGTAACATTTGTATTATAAATTGCTATCATTGATTATAAAAATAGAATTTTGTAAAATAAACAAACATATATAAATTCATTCAAGGGGAGATTTTATTTAATGAATAACAAAGAATTAGATTCATATTTAAAGTTTATTTTTGATTATGTTCAAAAATATGTAGTTTTATCTAAAGATTTTGAAAGTATAGAAAAGAAAAACGGAATAATTTCAGCAGAAAGTAAATCCAAGGAAAGTAAATCTAAAAAAACGAGTGTTGTTAAAGCAATAAAAGTTTTAGAAGATTTTATTCCTTCCAATTCGGATGTTGATAATCAACAGGAATTGCTTATTTCTGACATGATAGATTCTATTGAAAATAGTATTAAAAGTGACAAAAAAACAGCAGATTATTTTGTACAATCGATAGGAAAGCAAAATATTAATAAGAAGAAAAACTCATTAGAATATTTACAAAGTAAACTTGATATAATAAATGATTTTGTTCTTCATGATGATACTTCTTTTAAACAAATTTCAGTTGTTTGTAAAGAGAATGCTGAACAAGAATGTTCTTTGGAAAATTGCCCCAGAGTTCGTGAAGAGGATGAAGATTGGGATGAAATAAAAGATCGTTGTAAACATAAAAAAGAAAAATCAGTTAATCGCGAATTGCATTTAACTTCTCAAACATATTGTAAATTAAATCATGCACATAAAATTCTTTCTGAGATTCCTAAAGACAAACAAAATTTTCTCAGCATAAATATTTATCCATCAATAACACCTAAAATAACAAATAATCCTTTTAAGGTTTGTTCAATAGAAAATTGTATTTGCAGTTCAATTAAATATATGAATGAAAAAACTTGTTCTATTGAAACAGATTTTGATAAAAAATTGTATAAAGAATTAACAACTTCCGAAGATTCTAAAAAAAGATGTGGTTATATGAAAATATACGAATCTCAGGAAGATAAAAAAATAAAACTTTCAAACAGATTAGAGTCTATCATAATAGATGATTTGGAATTATTGGAAAGTAAACTTAATAGACTTGATAATATAGTAAAAGAATTAAAGAAAAAATAAGTTAATAATCTATTCTTTATATATTTTTATAAAAAAGTAGCCTATCAGGCTACTTTTTTATTGTCAATAAAATATACAATTCATAATATCATAATTGGTAAATAAATAATTTATTAGAGTTAAAAATGTATTTATACAGAATAAACGAATATGTTGAATACAGCAACTTTATAAGCTTTAGAAAAAAGTTTTTTCATGTGAAAAATAAAGATTTTGTTAATAATAGCAAAAAAATATTGAAAGAAAAGGATGAAGATATAAATTATTCCATAAGCCATAAAGATACGAATTTTCCGAATCAAATAGTAGACCTTTATATTAAAAAAGCAGAAGACCTTATATTATTAAAACAATTTGCTGAAGCAACTAAATGTTTGGATACAATAATTAAATATAATTATCCTCAATTCAATGTAAGAGCATATTTTCTTAAAGGTTTTATATCGTATATATTAAAAGATTATAAAAATGCGCTAACAAATTATGTTGTTGCTTTGTATCAAACTACAGATTCGGTAGAGGATTGGATAAAAGACATATTAAAAGAAATAAGAATAACAAATAAGCAGTTATACGGATATGAAGAAGGTTTTAAAAAAACAATAGAACAACTAAATTTATTTTTGGAAAAACATCCCGAAACTTCTGTTAGCTATATTACTAAATGTGAAATAGCAAAAATAAATTATTTAATTAACAAAAAACAAGCACTAAAAGAATTTGATGCTATATTGGAAAAAACAAAACTCACAAGTATAGAAAGCAATAATGTTATTTATAAAGGCGGAGAAAATCCTGTTAGTTTATTTATAGGTAAAATAAAATGTTGTTTATACAATTTAAAAAATAAAAAATTTACAAAAGAAAAAAAAGAACAACTTGTTAAAGAAATAGAAAAAGCTTTTGAGTTGTTAGATAAAGTATTTATAGAAAAAACAGATTATACTTATTCCGGTAAAAAATATTTCCCTTTTGCCAAGTTCAATATTGTTGTATATCGTCTAAAATATTTTTACTATAAATTATTAAATAAAGAAACAGATTTTTATAATAAATCTATGCAGTTGTTTAGAGAAAAAACACTTAAAAGATTTTGCTTCAGTTTATCAAAAGAAAGTTTAGATAAATTTATAAAAAAATATAATTGTTCTGTTGCAACATATAAACAATGTTTAGAAAATTTATTTTTTAATGATAATATAGATGTCGAATATTTTAAAGAAACAGACGGTATTTGGAATATTTCTTTTACAAAACAAGAAGTTGAAGATTTTGCCATGGCTCTTTTTGATAAAACAATAAATTATGTAGAAAAATATAAATATTTGTTAGATAAATATATACCGAATTTGAAAGAATATACTTTTGATTTTTGTGATTATAAACCAATGGAATTCTTTTTAAATTTTGAATTTCCGTTACATTTTATTAAATATTTAGTAAAAGAAAAGAAAGTAGATTATAAACAAGAAAAGGGCAAAATTTTAAAAGCATCTATATATCTGGGCAAGGGGTATAACGAATATTTAAAATATTTTATTGAAGATTTAAAAGTTGTACCGGACAAAAGTTTCAAAATTGCTTATAACAAATTTAACAAAGATTTTTCTTCAAAATAGTCACTATATCAAAAATATATAAAATATTATATAATCATTAAGATAATTTATAATAAAATTTTTGATATAGGAGTATAACATGGAAGATTTAAAGAAAGTTGATTTGGAAATTGCAAACATCATAGAAGAAGAACATCAAAGACAAGAAAACAATATTGAACTTATTGCGTCTGAAAATCATACATCAAAAGCTGTAATGCAGGCACAAGGTTCAGTTTTAACAAATAAATATGCCGAAGGATATCCGGGAAGAAGATATTACGGCGGTTGTGAATTTGTAGATAAAGTAGAAACTTTAGCGATAGAAAGAGCAAAACAATTGTTCGGATGCCAATTCGTAAATGTTCAACCACATTCCGGAGCACAGGCAAACATGGCAACATTTATGGCATTACTTCAAGCCGGAGATACAGTTTTAGGTATGAGTTTAGACCATGGCGGGCATTTATCTCACGGTCATCCAATGAACTTTTCAGGTAAATTTTTTAAAATAGTTCCTTACACAGTAAACAAAGATACCGAAGTTATAGATTATGATGAATTGGAAAAAACAGCAAAAGAATGTAAACCTAAAATGATAGTTACAGGTGCAAGTGCATATTCAAGAATATGGGATTGGGAAAGAATCAGAAAAATTGCAGATTCAGTAGGTGCATACTTTATGGCGGATATAGCTCATTATGCAGGTCTTATTGCTGCAGGGGTATATCCTTCACCTGTTCCTTATGCAGATGTAGTTACAACAACAACACACAAAACGTTGAGAGGCCCGAGAGGCGGTATCATTATGACAAACAGGGAAGATTTGGCAAAGAAAATAAATTCTGCTGTTTTCCCCGGAGTACAAGGTGGTCCTTTAATGCATGTTATAGCAGCAAAAGCAGTTGCATTTAAAGAAGCATTACAACCTGCATTTAAAGAATATCAAAAACAAGTTGCAGCAAACGCAAAAGTGTTTGCAAAAACTTTGGCAGAAGGCGGTTTAAGAATAGTTTCCGGCGGTACAGATTCACACATGTTTTTGGTAGACTTAAGACCTTTAAATGTTACAGGTAAAGATGCACAAATCACATTGGAAAAAGCCGGAATAACAGCAAACAAAAATACAATTCCTTACGATCCGGCAAAGCCTATGATAGCTTCCGGTATAAGAATCGGAACACCTGCAATCACAACAAGAGGAATGAAAGAAAACGAAGTTATCAAAATTGCAAATTGGATAATTAAAGTATTGAAAAATATAAATAATGAAGAAGTGATTGCTGAAGTTAAAAAAGAAGTTACGGCATTGTGCAAACAATTTCCTGTTTACTAATTTTGCCTTGCAAAATTAGGTTATAAGTTTATAGGGGTATAAGGTTATAGGTTTAACTACAAAACAACCCATAATCCAATAACTCTATAACCTAATAATCCAAAATACGGAGTATTTTTTTGAAAAGTATTGTATTAAAAAAAGGTGAAGAAAAAAGGGTAAAGTCCGGACATCAGTGGGTATTTTCCAACGAAATAAAAGATGTCTTTGCTAAACCGCAAATCGGTGAAATTGTGGAATGTTATGATAGTTCCAATAATTTTATCGGTATAGGATTTTATAATCCGCACTCTTTAATTGCTTTTCGTTTGATATCAAGAAAAAACGAAATTGTTGATACAAAATTTTGGAAAGAAAGAATACAAAAAGCTTACGAATTAAGAAAACAATTATATCCGAACCAAAACTCGTTTAGAGTAGTTTATGGGGAAAGTGATGATATAAGCGGTTTTGTTTTAGATAAATACGAAGATTATTGTGTTGCACAATTTGTTAGTGCCGGAGCAGATAACAACAAACACGATATATTGGATGCCGTTCAAGAAGTAATAAACCCTAAAGGTATAATGGTAAGAAACGATTCTCATTTGAGAAAACTTGAAAATTTATCCGGTGAAAACGAAATTTATTCAGGAAAAATTCCTGATGACATATTGATAACCGAAAATGATATAAAATATTATGTAAATATAAAGACAGGTCAAAAAACAGGTTTTTTCTTTGATCAAAGAGATAACAGAAAATTGTTCCAAAAATATTGTAATGGAAAAAAAGTTTTAGATTGTTTTACTCATACAGGTTCTTTCGGACTTAATGCTTTAAAAGGCGGAGCAAAAGAAGTTATATTTGTAGATTCTTCAAGACCTGCACTTGAAATGGCAAACAAAAATTATGAAGCTAACGGATACAAAGATTTTAATGCGATAGTTGCCGATGCTCAAGAATATATATGTTCACATCAAGCATTGGAAGAAAATTATGAAGTAGTTAATATTGATCCGCCGGGACTTATTAAAAGTAAAAAAGATTTTCATGCCGGATATAAACATTATGCGAAACTTAACGAACAAGCAATAAGATTATTAAAAAACGGTGGAATTTTTGCTACAAGTTCTTGTTCACATCATTTATCTATGAGTGATTTTAAAAAAATGTTACAGGAAGCAGTTTCAAAAGCAAATAAAAGAGCTGTTTTCTTAGAGTTATCATCACAGGCTAAAGATCATCCTATACTAATATCAATGCCGGAAACGGAATATCTTAAATTTGCAATACTAAAAATATTTTAGTTGAACTGTTTATTGTTAAACCTATAACCCTATAATCTTATAACCTTATAACCTACAAAATGTTTTACATTTTGTTATTCTTGATTTATATATCGTTTTTCGTTATAATTTAAAGATAAAAATATATTGAAAAAATAATGAAAAAGATAAAAGTTTTAATTTCAAGTAATAAGATAAAAAATAAAGTAAATAAAATTGCACGACAAATAAATAAAGATTTTAAAAACAAAAAGTTGGTTGTAGTGTCGGTTTTATCGGGAAGCGTTGTTTTTTGCAGTGATATAATAAGACAATTAAGTGTTGATTTTGAAATAGATTTTATAAGAGTTGCATCTTATAAAGGTAAAAAATCGTCCGGTAAAATAAAGTTTTTGTGTGATACTGTTATAGATATAAAAGGAAAAGATGTTTTACTCGTAGAAGATATTTGCGACAGCGGTAGAACTCTTTCGTATATTAAAGATTTATTTATTAAAAGAAAAGCTAAGAGTGTAAGAATTTGTACTTTAATAAATAAAAAAGTTGAAAAATTTAAAAATATTAAGATTGATTATTTTGGTTTTGATATAGAAAACAAATTTATTGTAGGTTACGGATTAGACTATGATGGTAAATATAGAGGTTTACCATATATAGGTGTTATATAAAAGAGGTGTGTAGTTTATGAAAATGAACTTGAAGAAAAAAGATTCATGGGGTTTTGCATTTTGGATAATATTATTCATAGTATTGTTGATATTTATGCAGAACTCTACAAAAAAATCTAATATAGAGGAAATGCCTTACTCTCAATTTAAACAAAGTGTGAAAGAAGGTAAAATTATCAATGCTGTTGTTACACCGGATTTGATAGAAGGTGAATTTACGGATAAAGAAGGTAACCAAAAAAAGTATAAAACCATACCGTTGGAAGATCCCAAACTTATTGAAGATATGGAAAATAATAAGGTTCAAAAATTTTCCGGTAAAGCTCAAAACGGGTGGTTAGGACCTTTGATTTTCAGTTGGGGACCGATAATCCTTTTAATTTTGTTTTGGTTATGGATTATGAGGGGAATGTCTGCAGGCGGGAAACAAGCTATGTCTTTTGCCAAAAGTAAAGCAAGGCTTGCGGACAACGGCAAAAAAATAACATTTAAAGAAGTTGCTGGTTGCGAAGAAGCAAAAGAAGAGTTACAGGAAATAGTTGAATTTCTAAAAAATCCTGCAAAGTTTCAAAAGCTCGGCGGTAAGATTCCTAAAGGAGTTTTGCTTGCCGGTGCTCCGGGAACAGGTAAAACTTTACTTGCAAAAGCTGTTGCAGGTGAAGCAGGTGTTCCTTTCTTTTCTTCAAGCGGATCGGAATTTGTAGAAATGTTTGTAGGTGTCGGTGCATCAAGAGTTAGAGATTTATTTGATCAAGGCAGAAAAAATGCCCCTTGTTTATTATTTATAGATGAAATTGATGCTGTAGGAAGACACAGAGGTGCAGGTCTTGGTGGCGGTAACGATGAAAGAGAGCAAACATTAAACCAAATACTTGTTGAAATGGACGGATTTGATACGAAAGAAGGTGTTATAATCATTGCTGCAACTAACAGACCGGATGTATTAGATCCTGCATTACTTAGAGCAGGAAGATTTGACAGACAAGTTGTTGTTAATACACCCGACTTAAAAGACAGAGAAGAAATATTGAAAGTCCATGTAAAAAATATAAAGATGGATGAAAAAGTGGATTTAAAAGTATTGGCAAGAAGAACGCCTGGCTTTGTAGGTGCGGATTTAGCTAATCTTGCAAATGAGGCTGCACTTCTTGCTGCAAGAAAGAATTTAGAAACTGTTACAATGAAATGTTTTGAAGAAGCTATAGATAAGATAATGGCAGGACCTCAGAAAAAATCCAGAGTTATTTCCGATAAAGAAAAAAGTATTATTGCTTATCATGAAGCAGGTCATACAATAGTTGCAAAAATGATTCCAAATACCGATCCTGTTCATAAAGTTACAATAATGGCAAGCGGTAGAGCATTAGGGTATACGTTGCAAGTTCCTCTGGAAGATAAATTTTTAAGTTCAAAATCTGAAATAGAAGCCAGACTTGCAATTCTTATGGGCGGTAGAGTTGCAGAAGAACTTGTGTTCGGTGATATCACAACCGGTGCCTCAAACGATATTTCAAGAGCTACGCAGATTGCTACAAAAATGGTTACAGCGTTTGGTATGAGTGATAAAATAGGAACACTTGCTTTAGAAAAAGACAGTGAAGAAGTATTTTTAGGAAGAGATATTTCAAGAACGCAAAAGCATTCAAATAAAACCGCAGAACTTATTGATGAAGAAGTAAAAAATATAGTTACTGCTGCAAAGAATAAAGCAAAAAAAATATTGGAAGAAAACAGAGATAAATTAGATAATTTAGTTAAAGCTTTAATAGAAAGAGAAACGTTAAACGGCGAGCAAGTAAATAAAATAATGAATGGTGAAGAGTTGGAACCGATAGAACAAGAACCTGTACAAGAACAAAAAACTTCCGTTGAAGAAACAAAAACCGATGATTCGGTAAATACGGAAACAAAAGTTGAAACTAAAACGGAAGAAATAAAAGCTGAAAATAAAGAAGAACCAAAACAGGAAGAGATAAAACAGGAAAATACAGAGGAAGCAAAACAAGAAGAACCAAAGCAAGAAGAACAAAAAACGGAACAAGAAAAAATAAAACAGAAAATTTACAAAACGATTTATTTGCAAAAATTGAAAACAAAGAAGAAAATAAAAATGACAAGTAAAATAAAAAATTTTGATAAACAAAAAGTTCAAAATGCAGTAAAAATGATGCTTGAAGGCTTCGGACAGGATTTAAACAGAGAGGGAATAAAAAGAACTCCGGAACGAGTAGCGGAATTTTATGAAGAAATGCTTTCAGGATACAATGAAGATATTGAAAATTTAATACCTGTTCATTATCAAACGGAAGAACATGAAGAAATAGTTATAGTAAAAGATATTCCTTTATATTCAATGTGCGAACATCATTTGTTACCTTTTTACGGTAAAGTTCATATAGCATATTTACCTAAAAAAGATAGAATAGTTGGTGTTTCTAAATTGGTTAGAGTTGTGGAAGCTTTTGCTCATAGGTTACAGTTGCAGGAAAGATTATCAAAACAAATAGTGGATACAATAATGAAAACTGTTCAACCTAACGGTGCAATGGTTGTAATAGAGGCAGAACATTTGTGTATGACGATGCGAGGAGTAAAAAAGCCCGGTTCAAAAATGATAACCTCTGCTATGAGAGGAATATTTTTAAAAGATGCAAGAACAAGAGCCGAAGCCCTTTCGTTGTTGAAATAAAATGATTGTAAAAAAAGTAAAAGCAGAAAATATAAAAGATGCCGTAAAAATTGTTGCAAGTTCAAAATGTGATGAGTATGTTTATGAAAAACTTGCAAAGAAAATTCTTGCCGACTCTTTTATAGTAGAAGATATAGATAACAGGGCAGCAAATATTTTAAAACAGGAAGCAATATCTTGCGATTGTGATGTTGCCGTCAGCAAAGACATTTCACTATTTAAAAAAGGTAAATCAAATATTGTTATTTGCGCAAACCAAAACCAAATAGAAAAATTAATATTAAAGATTCAAGAACAACCTTTCGGATTAAAAATTTTGTCAAAGCAAATATCGGATATAAACTCTTTTCAGTTAAAACAAATAATTTGTGCAAACAAAAAAATATCGTTAAACAAAACTCTTGTAATGGGCATAATAAATTTGTCACCGGACTCATTTTTTAAAAACGGTATAGAAGATATATCTGTTGCAGCAGAAACGGCATTAAAAATGCAAAAGGAAGGTGCGGATATTATAGATGTCGGTGCGGAATCTACAAGACCGGGTTCAAAACCTGTTCCTGTTAAAGAAGAAATGACAAAAATAAAAAACTTTTTAAAAATGTTTAGAAAAAAATCTAAACTTCCGATATCTGTAGATACTTATAAACCGGAAGTTGCACAAGTTGCATTAGATGAAGGTGCAGATATAATAAACGATATTTATGCACTAAGATATAAAAACAAAGAAATGGTAAAAATTGTTGCAAAAAATAAAGCAGCTGTAATTTTAATGCATATGAAGAAAAACCCTTTGACGATGCAACAAAATATAAGATATAATAATATATTAAGTGATATATTTAACTTTTTATCAAAACAGATGGATATTGCTTTGGATAACGGAATAAAAAAAGAATCAATAATAGTTGATCCCGGTATAGGTTTTGGTAAAACAGTTGAACACAATTTGCTTATAATAAAAAGATTGTTTGATTTTAAATCTTTAAATGTTCCTGTGCTTATGGCATTATCAAACAAAAGTTTTTTAGCTAAAGTGTTGGGAACTGAAGATTTTAATGAAAGACATCTTGCAACAGCAATAGCAAATATGGTTTCTGTTATGAACGGTGCAGACATTTTAAGAGTGCATAATGTAAAAGAAACGGTTAATGCTTTAAAAGTTGTTAATTCTATAAGGGGAATATAATGGAATTAGTTGCGCATATATGGAATGTTTATATAGTAAATATTTTAGATATCCTTATATTGGCATACATTTTTTATAGAATTTTGCTTGTAATTAAAGGAACAAGAACTATACAGATTGTTATAGGTCTTATTGTTCTTGTTGCAATTACAATTATAGCAAGAGATGTTTTACATTTGGAAACATTGTCTTGGCTTATGAGCAGATTTTGGCTTGCTGCAGTTGTTATATTGGCTGTTGTTTTTCAAACAGAAATCAGATATGCACTTGCCAAGATAGGTAGCAAATTGTTTTTTGCTGAAACCAAAATCAAATCAAATTTTCTTAATGAAATATGCGAAGCTGCTGTTGAAATGAGCAGAATAAAAATGGGTGCATTGATAGTTATAGAAAAAGATATGGGATTAAAAAATTATACAGAAACAGGAATCAAAATTGATGCTGTAATCACTCACGAATTATTGTTGTCTATATTCAATACTAAAGCACCTATTCACGATGGTGCGGTTATAATAAAAGATGAAAGAATAGATTCTGCAGGTTGTGTGTTGCCTATAAGTACCGAAATTGAAGTTAAACATTTGGGAACAAGACACAGAGCCGGTATCGGATTATCTGCTCTTACAGATGCAATAATTGTTGTAGTATCTGAACAAACAGGGACAATATCTGTTTGTCTTGACGGAAAAATAGAGCAACTTGCAGGTGATAAATTGTTAGAAAAATTAACAAAATGTTACACACAAAAGGCTATATTATGAAAATAAAAAAAATAAATTTTAAAGATTTAAAAAAAGCAATAATAAACAATTGGCAATTAAAACTTATTTCTTTATGCCTTGCATTATTGTTTTGGGCCTATATAAAGATATAAAAAGTTATTCATATAAGGAGAAAAAAGTATGTTGAAAGACAACGATTTATTTAATGAAAATCAGGAAACTTTTACAGCAATAAAAGCAAAAAGCTTTGTGGTTACACCGTCTTTACCTGAAAATTTAAAAGATTTGGCAACAATTGCGGAAAATATGTGGTGGTGTTGGAATAGTGATGCAGTGGAACTGTTTAGAAGATTGGACAGAGATGTATGGGAAGAATCTTATCACAGCCCTAAAGCAATGTTAGGTCTTGTAAAACAGACAAGATTGGAAGAGTTGGCAGACGATACAAGTTTTATTTCACATATGAAGTTGGTAAAAGCTGAACTTGATAAATATATGTCCGTTCCAACATGGTTTGATAAAACTTTTCCTGAATATAAAGATAAAAAAATTGCATATTTTTCTACCGAGTTTGCTATCCATGAAAGTTTACCTATATATTCCGGTGGTCTTGGAGTTTTGTCCGGAGACCATTTAAAATCTGCAAGTGATATGGGCTTACCTTTAGTAGGTATAGGTTTATTATACAGAAACGGATACTTTAAACAGCATTTAAGTATTGACGGTTGGCAGATAGAAGAATATAAAGTAAACCATTTTTACAGTATGCCTATGCAACTTTTAACAGATGAAAACGGTAATGTATTATCAATAGAAATATCGTTGCCTCGTTCACCGAGAGTATTTGCAAGAATATGGAAAGTTCAGGTAGGTAGAGTATCTCTTTATTTAATGGATACGGATTTTGAAAAAAATTCTACTGAAGACAGAACTATTACCGGTGAACTTTACGGCGGTGATAAAGAAATGAGAATTAAGCAGGAAAAGTTGTTGGGTGTCGGCGGTATGAAAGTTTTGGAACTTTTAAATATTGATCCTTCGGTAATACATATAAATGAAGGACATTCCGCATTCTTATTGTTGGAAAAAATGAGAATGTTAATGAAAAATAAAGGCTTATCTTTTGAACAGGCACAAAAAGTTGTTAAATCAAATTGTGTGTTCACAACGCATACTCCTGTTCCTGCAGGTAATGAAGTATTTTCTTCACAACTTGTTTCAACATACTTTGAAGGTTTATATAGAGAATTAGGTTTATCAAGAGAACAATTCTTGGCTCTGGGCAGAGATTTAAAAGTTGAAAATTTCGATAAAGATTTTTCAATGACAATTCTTGCACTTAAAGCTTGCGGTAAAGCTAACGGAGTTTCGAGATTACATGCTACAGTATCAAGAGAAATGTGGCAGAATGTTTGGCCTGAACTTCCAAGAAAAGAAATTCCTATAACACACATTACAAACGGTATTCATACAAATACTTGGATATCTTATGAATTTGCAGGCCTTTTCCAAAGATATATCGGGGATGATTGGATAGATGAACCTTCAGATCAGACTTTATGGGAAAGAATCGCAGATATTCCTGATGCGGAACTTTGGAGAAGTCACGAAAGAAGAAAAGAAAGACTTGTATCTTTTGCAAGAAACAGATTAAAAGCTCAATTGGAAAGAAGAGGCCTTTCAAAACACATGGTAGCTTTTGCAGACGAAGTTTTAGATCCTGAAGCATTAACTATAGGGTTTGCAAGAAGATTTGCAACATATAAAAGAGGTAATTTAATATTCAGAAATCTAGATAGAATTAAAAAAATACTTACCAATAAAGAAAGACCGGTTCAAATAATTATTGCAGGTAAAGCTCATCCGAAAGATGATAAAGGTAAAGAAATTATAAAAAGTATAGTTGCTTTAACTTCTGATCCGGACTTAAAATATAAAGTAGTATTCTTGGAAGATTACGATATGAATGTTGCCCACTATTTGGTTCAAGGTGTAGATATTTGGTTGAACAATCCTTTAAGACCGCAAGAAGCATCAGGTACAAGCGGAATGAAAGCTGCAGTTAACGGTGCAATAAATTTCAGTGTGCTTGACGGTTGGTGGTGTGAAGGTTATAATGGTAACAACGGTTGGGTTGTAGGTTCAACAGATACATATAACGATTTGGAATATCAAAACGAAATGGAATCAAGATCAATATATGAAATGTTGGAAAAAGAAATAGTTCCTTTGTTCTACGACAGAGGTCAAGACGATTTGCCGAGAGGTTGGATAACAAAAATGAAAGCTTGTATGCAAACTGTAGGTCCTATGTTTAATACAAACAGAATGATTGAAGACTATACAAGAAAATTTTATGTTCCATCTATGGAATTAACAGAAAAAATGAAAGCAAACAACTATGAACTTGCAAAGAAAAAGGCTGATTGGCAAAGCAATATTGAAAGAAACTGGAACAGAATTTCAATTATAAGTACAGATGATAATATAGGTTCAAAACCAATTAAAATAGGTGAACCGTTAAAAATAAGAGCCAGAGTTAATTTGGCAGGAATTGCTCCGGAAGATGTTTTTGTTCAAGTTTATGGCGGTTATTTAAACACTAAAAATGTATTAAGTGACGAAATATTTAAAAATATGAAAATGGTGTCAAAAGAACAAGACGGAACATACATATATGAACTTGAAGCTCCTACAAGAATTGTAGGTCATTGCGGTTATACCATAAGAATAGTTCCGCAATATATGGATAAAGTTGAATATATTCCGGGCATAATTAAATGGTTTTAAACAGTAACATAAAACTTGTTATATTTGATTTAGACGGAACACTAGTAGATTCGCAATACGATTTAACAGATTCTGTAAATTTTGTTAGAAATAAATATGGGCTTAATCCGCTGCCTGTAGATAAGGTTGCTTCTTATTTGGGCAGCGGAATAACGGCTCTTGTAAAGGCGGTTTTGGCTGAACTGAAAAATGAAAATTTTGAAGTCGCTGTTAAAATGTTTAAAGATAATTATGCTAAACATTTAACAGATAAAACTTTACCTTACAAAGATATTACAGAAACTCTTTCAAACATTCCGCAACAAAAAGTGTTGTTATCCAACAAAGATGAAAAATTTTCAAAACAGATTTTAGAAACGCTCGGCTTATCAAAATATTTTACCGAAATTTACGGCGGGGATTCTTTTAAAGAGAAAAAACCGAGTCCTTTACCGATATATGAAATAATGAAAAAATTTTCTTTAAATAAAGAAAATATTGTTATGGTTGGTGACGGTGCAAACGATATAATGGTAGGTAAAAATGCCGGTGTAACAACTATAGGTGTTTTGTACGGATATTCTTCACAAGAACGATTAAACGAGTTGGCACCGAACTATATAGCTGAAAAGCCAAAAGATATTATTAATATTATTTTTCAACTATAAGCCATAAACCGTAAACTAAAAAATTGCTGAATAAAGGAGCAACTATGAAAAAACTGAACGAATTGGCAGTAAAGGTATTGTCGTTAGTAGTGGCAGTAATGTTGGTAAGCAGTCAAAACGTTTTTGCAAGCGGCAGGTATGCAAACATTACGGAAGATACTACGGTGGAATCAGGGGTGGAGCCATTTGAAAATTATAACGAAGATAGTGGTAACGGCGGAGTGTTTCTTGTGGCAAGTCCTGTAACATTAACGATAGGAAATAATGTATCCTTTAAAAACAATGTTGCAGAACAATTTGGTGGAGCAATAGAATTAGATAATTTCAATGCAAAAGTAAAAATTGGTTCAGATGTAATTTTTAAAAATAATAAAGCAAACGATGGCGGGGCAATATGTAATGATTCCGGAGAACTTACAATTGATAAAAATGCAACATTTCAAGGTAATGTGGCGGCAAAAAATTCTTCCGGTGATAGAGGTGGTGGAGGAGCAATATATAATTGCAGTAAAACTGTAATAAAAGACGGAGCAAAATTCATTGATAATACAGCAGACAGTTCTGCCGGAGCAATATATAATACTTGGACGATTCTTACTATAGGAAATGATGCTCAATTTTCCGGAAATAAATCAAATGATATTGCCGGAGCAATATATAATGATTATGGGACAGTTAATATCGGTGTTGCAAAATTTTTGGGTAATACTGCAAGTAGTACCGGTGGTGCAATATATAATGATGATGAAGGAACGATTAATTTAGATAATGGCACAATTTTCGAAAGTAATTCTGCAAGTTCTAAGGGCAGTGCAATATATAATGAAAAGGCAGGAAAAGTTAATATAGGAAATAATGTATATTTTTATAAAAACGGAACAGATAGTGGTGCCGGAGCAATATATAATACCGGAAATGATAGCGTTATAACAATCGGTGCCGGAGCAATATTTGAAGAAAATAGTTCACATACAGTTGGTGGCGGAGCAATATATAATGATAATAGTGGAAAAATAGAAATAGGTGATAGTGCACAATTTAAAAATAATACGGCATCATCACCCGGCGGAGCGATAGATAACGGAAATGGTGGAAATATAACAATCGGTTCAAAAACATTGTTTGAAGGTAATAAAGGTTCCGGTGCCGGTGGAGCAATAAATAATGGTGGAACAATAACAATAGGAGATGGTTCAATATTTAGAAATAATATTTGCTCTACTACCGGAGCAATATATAATAGCGGAAGTAACAGTGTTATAACAATTGGTTCAAATGTATTGTTTGAAGGTAATCAATCAACTTCCGGTCCCAGTGGTGCAATATATAATGGTGGCGGAGAAATAATAATCGGTTCAAATGCATTATTTAAAGATAATCAATCTAATTCCGTTGGTGGAGCAATACAAAATTCTGGTGGAAAACTAACAATCGGAAAAAATTCCGTATTTAAAAATAATAAGGCAATAAATCCAGGTGGAGCAATATATAACAGTGGCGGACAACTGATAATCGGTTCAAATGCATTGTTTCAAGATAATGAATGTAATACTACAGGCGGAGCAATAAGCGAAGGAAATATAACGATAGAAGACGGTGCAAAATTTATTGGTAATAAAGCAAAATATGCTCCCGGTGGAGCAATATATGGTCAAGGAAAAATAAACTTAATAGCAAATACAAAAAATGTGGAATTTACCGGAAACAAACATTATATAGGAACATCAAACGAAGCATTCAATGCTATATATAGTTATGGTTCCGGGCAGGTAAATATGTGGGCAAGTAACAAAGCAAACATTGTTTTTAACGATCCAATAGAAGGTAATAGTACAATAAATATCAATAAACCTGTAGAAAATTATCAAGAAAATATCGGAACAGGTAAAGTGGTTTTAAATGCAGATATGAGAAAATATACCGGAACAGTAAATTTTTATTCCGGAACAATAGAAATCGGTGAAAACGGAACGTTGTTTGATGTTACTAATAGTATAAATAATATTGACGTAAACAACGCAACAATAAAAATGGCAAACGGAAAAATTGAAGTTGTAAAGTTTGGTAAAGAGTCAAGCGGTGTATCAATATCAAATAAATTAAATTTAATTGTAGATGCTGATTTAAAAAATAAAGCAATGGATATGGTAGTGATATCACCTTTGGTAAATATAGGTGAAGGTAAACTAAATGTTAAAAAAATAAATGTAACTGAAGATAGTGAAGGTTCGATAAGAGTGGATTTTGCCGGAGTGGCAAAAGATAAATTGCTAACAACAGATAAAGCAAGGTCTGTGTTGTATAGTTATGATGCAAAGTTAGAGTATGGTAAAATTGAATATGATAGTTATGGCGGACATTATTCAGATGTTGACGGTTATTATTATACTTTCACAAAGAACGGATTTAATCCTGTAACGGCAGCAGGAGCAGTATCAGCAAGTGTTGGAGGATATGCAACACAAAGTGTTGTAACGGGGCAGGCATTTGCAAGTATGGACAGACAAGTAGCAGCTAAAAATCAACCTAAAACCGTAGCACCTAAAACTTCAACAAAAGAAACAGCAAAACCTGCAGAAACAAAAGCCGCAACAAAAGGTAAAACGGAACAAAAAAGTTCCGTAAAAGACAGTAAAACAACAACAAATAATCCGAAAGATAAAAAAGATGACAGTAAGAAAAAGAAAAAAGCACAAAGTATTGGATTGTTGTATGCATCAACCGGAGACCAGGTATTTGAAGAAACAAGTAAGATAGAAAGAGGTGCATGGTTAAGACCGTTTATATTAAACGAAACAGTTAAAGTCGGCGATACAAATGTAGATAACAATTTGTACGGAACACTTGCCGGAATAGATTTACCTGTAAAGGGAGACATATTAGCATCGTTCTATTTAGGTTATGCGGGAAGTAAACAGAAAGTAGAAGAAGTAAAATCCAACCAAATCGGATATGTGTTAGGTGCAACGGGAATGTTAATAAAAGAAAAATGGTATGCAGGCTTAACAGCAAACATAATATTTAATAAAGCATCCGTAGATACAGATGACGGAACAAACGATATAGATATGAATATGTATAGTATCGGAGCCAAAGCAGGATACAATTACGATATGGGCAAGAATTGGATATTGGAACCGAACATAACATTGATGTATGGAATAGTAAATTGCGGAAGTTATGAAACAACATTAACAAAAGTAGACAGCCAAAGTGTAAACAACATATTGTTGGAACCGCAAGTAAAAGCAAGATGGCAATTAACAAACGGATGGCAGCCGTACGGTTTGTTGGGATATGCGGCAAACTTAAGTTCAAAACCCACGGTTAAAACGGATGCAGGAGATTTAGACCTTGACAGTATAGGCGGATATGTAGAGTTTGGAGCAGGAGTAAACAAAGATTTTGTAAATACGGCATGGAGTTGCTATGCACAGTTAACCGGCAGAGCAGCAGGCAGAAGCGGCTTTGAAGGAAACTTTGGAGTAAAATATAAATTTTAAAAGTGTTGTTAAACTATAAACTATAAGCTGTAAGCTTTAAGCTAAAAATCGTAAAGCGATTTTTAAGGAGTTAAAAATGTTTTTCTTAAAATTGTTAAAACAAATCGTTGTAATTTTTCAAACAGACATTTCGCCCAATCAGGTTGCTTGGGGATTTGCACTTGGTGCAATATTGGGGCTTGTTCCTAATATGTTTATGAAACTTGTACTGTTTATAGTAATAATGATGTTTAGAGTTAATGTATCTGCAGCATTTTTAGCTTGGGCGGTGTACGAAATATTAAGTTTTGCTTTAGATCCGTTATTTGATGTTGTAGGTTTCTATATATTAAATATAGGTTCTTTAAACGGTTTTTATACATGGTTATACAATTTACCTGTAGTACCTTTTACAAAGTTCAATAATACGGTAGTTATGGGTAGTTTAATAGTAGGTATAATTTTAATAATACCTAATATGCTTATAGCTAAAAAATTGTTGGTTTATTACAGAACTCATTTAAGAGATAAAGTTTCTAAATGGAAAATAGTAAAAATATTGTCGGCTACGATACTTGGTGCAAATGTAATAAAAATAGTTAAATAGGAGAGTAATAATATGAAAATTATAAGATGGAGTTTTTTGCTGACAACAATAATTATTATTGCTCTTGTAGCAATATTTAATATTTTGTTTTTCGATAAAATTTTGAAAAAAGTAATAATATCTACAGGCCAAGTTGCTGTAGGTGCTAAAGTTGAAATAGATTATTTAAAAACAAGTTTTAAGAATTGTTCTGTTGTAATAAACGGGTTTAGAGCAGCAGATAAAAATAATTATTTCAAAAATTTGGTTGATATAGAGAAAGCAAGATTCGATGTTAGGTTTGCTCCTCTTTTAAGAAAAAAAGTTGTTATAGATGAAATGAGTATTGACGGGTTAAGATGGCAAACAGACAGAAAAACTTCCGGTGAGTTACCGAAAAAGAAAAAGTCAAACCAGGAAAGTAAGTTTGCAAAAATGTTTAAATCTGCAAAAGAAAAAACAGTAGCTGAATTTAACGATTTGCCGTCAGTTGAAACATTTAACAAAATTCAAGACCAAATAAAGAATTTTGATATAAATAAACTTATAGAAGACAGCGGTCTTTCTTCAATAAAAGAAGTAGAAAAAGTTTCTGCTGATTTACAAAATAAATATAAATCTTACCAGGATAAAGTAAATAATTTTAACTATGAAGAAAAAATAAATAAAGCTAAAGCATTGGTAGATGATATATCAAAAAGTAAGTTCGGTTCATTGGCAGATATAGCAAACAGTGCTAAAAAAGTTAACGAACTTAAAACAATGAAAAAAGAGTTTGACGATATTTTAACAGAGTTGAATAATGCTAAAAAAGATGTTAATGCAACAATAGATGTTACTAAACAAATTAAAAATACGGTAACAAAAGATGTTAATATGATATGTGAAAAAATATCCATACCTACACTTAATACTAAAAATATATCTCAAATGATTTTCGGTACAAAATGGGTTAACAGGGTAGAAAAAATACTTTATTATATTTCAATAATTAAGCAGTATATTCCGGAAGGTTCGGATGAAGAAGTTAAAGAAGTTAAACAAAGAGCTTTAGGAAGAGACATAATATTCAGGGAAAAACTTTATCCTTCATTGCTTATTTCATTAATGAAGTTGTCAGGAACAACTGCAAAAACTAAAGAAGAACAAGGTATAGATTTTTCCGGTTTAATAAAAAATATTTCTTCTTCACCGAGTTTGGTAGGTGCGCCTATAACATTGGAACTTAACGGTAACAATGCAACACAAAAACTTGCGGTTAACGGTCTTTTTGATCATAGAACTAAAGATTCTAAAGATAATATAAAAGTTGAGTTAACCGGCCTTTCCGGAACAATATTAAATATAGAACCGAACGATTATTTACCATTGGTAGATACCGCTAAAGTTAATGTTGCGGGAACTTTTGATTTAAATAATTCCGGCTTTTTGTGCAGTGCCGATATTGCATTTAGAGATATAAAAGAAAAAACATTGAATTCTATTGAAGGTAACTTAAAATATTTGGCACAAATTACGAATTCAATAAAATCTTTTGATGTTAAACTTACGGCACAAACTCAAGACAGCGAAAATCTTGATGTAAAAATTAATTCGGATATAGATAAAAAACTTTATGATGCTATGTCTAAAATGTTCTCTGCAAAAGTTAACGAAGCAAAAGATAAGATAAGACAAAAAGTTAATGAACTTGCTCAAGCGAAAGTAAAAGAAATTGAAAAGAGTTTACAAGGACAGAAAGATGAAGTGTTGAAACAGATTAATGAGAAGATTGGGGCAATTGATAATGTGGAAAAAATTATTGGAGATGCGCTGAAGAAGAGATAATTCCAATAATTTTTGTTGGCTAAGCAACTTTAATTTTTGAATTATAACTTTGCATTTAGCTTCTTTATGTACCATTCGCTACCGCTTACATTTCAGTACACTGCAGTCACTAAATGCTTTGTTATAATTCAAAACTAAAAAGTCTTGATTTGCCAAGTAACGACAACTACACTTCAGGCGGCAAATATTTCGTTATAGCTTAAAATTTTAAAATCCTTTGAAAGCTAACAACAAGGTAACACAAAATCTTAAGGTCTTGAACATCAACAACAAAATAATATAATTTATAATATATTTATTTTTTTTATTATTTTATCATTGATTCCTTCGCATTCTTCTTTTTCTTCTTCGTTTATAGGTGGGGCGTTTTGGTTGTTAGTTAATATTATTTTAAAAAATTTTTTGAGTTTCTCTTTTTTTGGCTAATAAAATAGAAACATAAAATATTATTACTATGATAAGAAGTAAACAATAAAGTAATGAGTTTGGATTTTCTATTTTGAAACTTTTATTTTTTTTGTCTTTTATTGCATCATTAATTTGTTCTACTAATTTTTTGTGTTTGTAATAATCATCTGAAAAATGTGGAGAATTAATAGAATATTCTTGATCTCTATCATTTTTAAATATTATTTTATATTTGTTGGTATATGATAATTTTTCTATTTTTACTTGTATTACACCAGTTATTATTTTGTCGAATTTTTTAGTGGGTGAAAAGAAAAATTTTTCAACTACATATGCATCCACTCTATTGCCATCTGTTTTAATTTCAATTTCTGTAACAATAAGACCTAATAAGAAAAATGCAATACATACAATAATAACAATTGGTGCTATAAGCCACAGAATAGGATGTTCTTTTTTATTTTCTCCTTTCATTTCTTTATTATCGAATTATTTATATTTTTATATTTGCTTTTTTCTTTGTTCTCGTTGGAATTTATCAATTGCTTATTTTTATTTGTGATTTCTTGTTTAGCTTTTTTCCCCTTTGGCTCATATTTCCATAAAAAGAAAAATAGTAAACAAGATAGTAGTATAGTACTTAAACCAAAGGAAATATTGCTTTTATTGTCTATTGTAAAAGTATTGGTAGTTTTGCTTTTTATAGCTTTATTTAATTGATTAATTAATGTTATACCTGAATTTGAGGTTTCTAAAAAAAACGGAGGTTGCAAAGAGTATTTTGTTCCATTATTATCTTCAAAGACAATTTCATGCCTTTCATCGTAGCTTGATGTTTCCGTGCCTGTTTTTGCTTGTTTTACATTTTTTATTACCAAATCAAATTTATTGAAAGGAGAAAATAAAAATTTTTTAACGATATAAGCATCCACATTATTACCTGAAGTTTCAATTTTAATTTGTGTAACATAAAACCCGGATAATAAAAAAAATAAACCGATAAGAATACCGAAAAAAGAAGCCGAGAGCAAACGATGGAAAAATGAAAATTTTATATAATCTGAAAATTTCATTCTTATATTATACATCTTTTTAAGAGTTTATTCTTTTTTGTCGTTGTTGGCTTTCAAAGAATTTTAAGATTTTAACGAAGTATTTGGCGAATGAAGTTGTCGTTTGTTGCAATCAAAGAGTTTTCAAGTTTTTACTTAGAATAAAACATTTGCCGACTGCGGTGTACATAAATGGAAGTGAAACGGATGGTACATAAAGAAGGCAAATGTGAAATTATAAGTAAAAAATAAAACTTGTTTAGCTAAAATATAATTAAGTGAAAGGTGTAACTTTTTTATTTCTTACTTTGTCTTAATTGTGTATTTGAAAAAAAGCAGGAAAGGGGGACTAAAATGAGAAATTTAAAAATTACAAAAATGATGTTAAGTTTAATGTTGATGTTTGGACTTACAACTGCAAGTTTTGCAATGGGACCGGGTGATGCAAAAAAAGCACCTAAAGATAACGGTAAAGCAAAAGTTGAACAAAAATACGATAAAAAAGATGTAAAGAAAGACGCAAAGGTTATAAAGAAAGATCAAAATAAAAAGAATGTTGCTAAAAAGAATGATAAAAATGTAAAGTTTTCAAAAAACAAACAGCATAACGGAAAACATTTTGCAAAGAAAGGTCACCACAAAGATTTCAAGTTTGCCAAGAAAAATGGTCATCACAACAAACATTTTGCTAAAAAAGGTCACAATAAACATTTTGCAAAAAAACATAACAGTTGCAGATGTTATTAGTTTGGCAGTATAAGTTCTTTGTATATATCAATATGTGAAAAATTTGTGAAATTGGATAATTGTTATTGAAATTTGTAAAAGTTTAGGCTATGATTAATGTTACGTTTTGCTATAAATAAAATTAGGTGAAACTTTTTTAAAAGGAGGTTAGTCTAAAGTTTGTAGCAAAAGAAAAAAATGTAGAATTTAAATTCTACAAATCTAAAAAAAGGAGAAGGAAAATGAGAAAGGTATTGAGCTTGTTAGTAGCAACCGTTTTCATGGCAGGAGTAGCAGGTGTAGCATTTGCAGCACCTAAAGCAAAAACAGCTGAAAAAGCTGAATCTTCATCTTTTAAAGCATTTGCAGTTTATGTAGAAAATGCTTCAAAAGACAATCACTTTGCACCATCAGGATGGATGGGAGATTTTGGTGATTTGAAATTGAACCAAGCATGCACAGAAAGCCCAAGAAGTGGTAACAACTGCATCAAGATTACTTACAGTGCAAAAATGGCACAAGGTGCAGGATGGACAGGTATATTCTGGCAACAACCAGCAAACAACTGGGGAGAAAAGAAAGGCGGCTATGATTTGACCGGCGCAAAGAAATTAACATTCTGGGCAAAAGGTGCAAACGGCGGCGAAAAAATAGCTGAATTCAAAATGGGTGGAATAACAGGTGAATATCCTGATTCAGATTCAGCAGCAATCGGACCTATCGAATTAACAAAAGAATGGCAGAAATATTCAATCGATTTAACAGGAAAAGATTTGAGCCATGTAATCGGTGGATTCTGCTTTGCAGCATCTAAAGATGATAATCCAAACGGATTCATAATCTATTTAGATGACATCATTTATGAATAATCTTCATTAATAAAAAAGAGGTAGAGAATTTTCTCTACCTCTTTTTTTTATTTCCATTATTTTATTTTTTAGATTTCTTTTCTTTTTTTTCTTCTTTTGCAGGTGCAATTTCAGCATCAATCGGAGTATCAATATCATCTAACTTTTTACAACCGTGTTTTTCTCTTATAAGATTTTCAATTTCAAATGCTACTTCAGGAGTATTTGCCAAGTATTCTTTAAACTTATCTTTGCCTTGGAATCTTTCGTCTTTATATGTGAAGAAAGATCCGGCTTTTTCTATAAATCCGTCTGCTACACCTATATCTACAAGATATCCGGTTTTATCTATACCTATACCGAACATAATATCAAATTCAGCTTGTTTAAAAGGCGCAGCAACTTTATTTTTTACTACTTTTACTCTTACTCTGTTACCTAAAATTTCGTCACCTTTCTTTATTGCTTCTATTCTTCTGATATCAAGTCTTACCGAAGAATAAAATTTTAGTGCAAGTCCGCCCGGTGTAGTTTCGGGGTTGCCCCACATAACACCGATTTTTTGTCTTAACTGGTTAATAAATATAATTGAAGCTTTTGATTTTGAAACTACAGGTGTGAGTTTTCTTAAACCTTGGCTCATAAGT
>JAFXOB010000054.1 GCA_017529005.1 Elusimicrobiota bacterium | reverse complement strand
TTCATTATTATTAATTAATGGCAAAAAAATATCATTATTTAAAATATTTATTGCTGTATTAGATGATAAGCCCTGAGCACCACAATTTATTATGTTTTTTTCAAAATTAAATTGTTTAGAAAAAAAGTATGGTAACGTTTCATCATCATTTAAATGTGAACCATATACAAAAGAACATCCTAAAAAAATAAATGTTGAATTTGAATCAACATTACACTTAGTAACTCTTAATAAATTCTTATCATAATGTGAAAATGTTTTATCCCAAAGTAATATACAGTCTTTATATTTATCAACATTTATATTTTCATTCCATACCATATCATATATTTCATTATTTGATGATAGAAATCCAATTCTTCTTGTTGTATTTATATTACCTAAACAACCATTAAGTCTATTCATATAAATTTTATATGTACTTTCTACGTTAGGTCGTGACATAAAAAAAGATAAAGCAAATTCAAAAAAGAACAAAACAAAAAACGATGAAAAAAGTATTATAAATATTTTCTTTATTATTTTTTTTTGTACAAACATCGATGTTATTAAAAATATTATAGAACAAAATAATAAAATATATACAAACTCATAATCTAAAAAATAATTGACTATTAGTCCATTCATATTTATAAATTCTTTAACGATTCTGTGATTATTTGTTCTACCGATAAATCTTTTTTTTCGTTTACTACCTTATTTACAACTTCTCTTGCATCTGTTTCTTTATATCCTAATGTTATAAGTGCAGCCACAGCTTCCGAAGAAGAAGACCCGACATCAATATTACTCCACTTTGCAGAATCTTTTACGGTAACATTTGCTATTTTATCTTTCAATGCTGCAACTAATTTTTCTGCTGTTTTTTTGGTAAAGCCAAAAATTCCACTCAACATCGAAACATCTCTTTTCATAACTGCCGCTTGAAAATCCGCAAAAGATTTTGAAATTTTATCAAGATATTCCATTGCTTTTTTAGGACCTGTTGCAGGAACTTCATCTTTTATTAGAACAAACATATCTCTTTCTTCTTTAGACAAAAAACCGTAATAAGAAATTACACCGCCATACATACCTGTTGTAGCTTCTACAACATAGAATTTTACATTATTACCATCGGCAGGTAATTTATTAAATGTATCCGCAGTTATGGAAACGGAATAACCTATTCCTGCAACTTCCACAACTGCGGTATTTAAAGTTTTATAAGATAATGTTCCTTTAAAATAATCTATCACTAAAATTATTCCTCTTCTTGTAAAATATCACCAAGCGTAGGTTTTTCATCATTTGAAGAGAACTGTTTTATCAACTCTTTTTCTTGTGCTTTTTCAAACTTTTTAATAGAAGCTTCCAACTTTCTTTCTCTTAAATCGGCTTTAATAATTTTTGCTTCTATTTCTTCCCCTTCTTTAGGAAGTTCACCGATTTTATTTTCAAAAGACAATTCCGTTCTCTTAATCAATACTTCAATGTTCGGTTCAACTTCAATAAATACACCAAACTCTGCAACTCTTACAACTTTACCTTTAACAGTTGTTCCAACTTTATATTTTTTGTAAGGATCTTCCGTTAAATGTTTTATTGATAATGCTATTTTTTCATTTTGTGTATTAACGGATAAAACTACTGCCTCTACTTCCTGATCTTTTTTAACAACATTTTCAGGATGTTTTATGGTTTTAAGCCAAGAAAAATCACTTATATGAATAAGTCCTTCAACTCCTTCCGGTAATTTTACAAATGCACCAAAAGGGGTGATATTTTTTACTATACCTTTAACTTTTGTTCCGGGAATATAATGTCTTGCCGCTACTTCCCACGGATTAGGTTTCATCTGTTTTACGGATAAAGAAATTTTCTTTGTATCTTTATCACAACTTACAATTTTAACTTCTATTTCTTGCCCTTCTTTTACTTCTTTCTTAAACAAATGTTCACTATCGTTCCAATCATATTCGCTTACAGGTAAAAGGCCTTCAACACCTTTTTCAAGTTCTACAAATGCTCCATAAGGCATTATTGACGTAACTTTTCCTTTCATTATAAGACCGGCAATATATTTTTCCCCTGCACTATCCCAAGGATTAACCGCAAGTTGTTTCATACTCAAAGAAATTTTTTCATTTTCTTTATCAATTTTTGAAATTTGAACTCTAACAATTTGACCAACATGTAAAATATCTTCAACTTTTTTCACTTTATACCAAGCAAGTTCTCCGATATGCAAAAAGCCGTCAACTCCACCTAAATCCACAAATGCAGCAGAAGGGATAATTTTTTTAACCGTTCCGTCCAATATTTGACCTTCCGTCAAAGTTTCAAATATTTTTTCTCTTTTTGCTCTTCTTTCATCTTCCAACAATTTTCTTCTTGATAAAGTTATTTTCTTGTCATATCTGTCAAATTCAGTAATTGCAAATTCAAAATTTTTGCCGATATACTTTTCAGGTTTATTAACAAATATCGTATCTACTTGGGAAATATGCAAAAAAGCATTTACACCAACATCAACAATAAATCCGCCTTTTATTGATTTTGTTATCGTTCCTTTTATTGTTTGTTTGTTTTTAAATATTTCTTCAACTTTATCCCAAGCTTGTTTTTCTAAAACTTCTCTATAAGACAGTTGTATTCTTCCTACAGCATTTTTTACATATACCTTTACGTTGGCACCAACTTTCAATTCTTTGGGAATTTCATTGTTTTCAAATTCAGATTTAGGAATTATACCTTCTGATTTCATACCCAAATCTACCATAAAACCATCATCAGTTTCAGCAACGATTACAACATCAATTATTTGACCTTTGTTAAGAGCCGTTTTGGTTTCAGGTCCCAACAAATCTGCCATACTGATACTGTCATCTTCTTCAAACTTCGTTAAATTATCTAAATTATTGTCTTCCATTTTTACTTCTCCTTTCTTTTCTTAAACTAAAATTTCAATCTGTAACTTCTTTTATCCTCCTTTTTATATTCTCAATAATCCAATCAGGTGTTGAAGCACCTGCCGTTATTCCGACTTCTCTTACATTATCAAACCAACTCTTCTCAATCTCATCAATATTCTCTATATGATGAGTTTTTGTTATACTAGAACAAATTTGATACAAACGAGTAGTATTACCCGAATTTTTACCACCGATAACAATCATTATATCTACTTCTTTAGCCAGTTTTTCAGCTGCGCTTTGCCTGTCAAAAGTAGCCCTGCAAATTGTATTAAAAACCTTTACTTGAGATATTTTTGATATCTCATTAACAATTTCTTCAAACTTTTTAGGACTTTGTGTAGTTTGACTGACTATATAAATTATATCAGTTTTTTTAACATTTTTAACATCTTTTATGTCTTCAACAACTAAACATTTACCTTTCCCGTAAGAAACCAAAGCAACAACTTCAGGATGTTTTTTTTCACCGACAATAACAATCTGTTCACTGTCCTTACTTAATTCTTTTATTATATCTTGAGCTTTTTTAACAAAAGGGCAAGCTGCATCAACAATTTTAATATTTTCTTTTTTCGATAAATTTTCATAAATATCCAAAGGTATTCCATGAGTTCTTAATACCAAAACTCCTTTTTCTATTTTTGAATAATCTTCTATAACTTTAATATTTCCTTTTTCAAGTCTTTGAACTTCTTGAGGGTTGTGTATTAAAGGTCCAAAAGTATAAACTTCTTTATTTTTTAAAGCTATATCTTGTGCCAAATCTATTGCTCTTTTTACACCGAAACAAAAACCTGCACTTTTAGCTATTGTTATTTTTACCATAATATTTCCTACAATTTCTTTATTTCATCCAAAACTTGTTGGGCTAATTTTAAATAATCTTCTTTTGTATGATCTTTTGGCGGATATATCGGTTTACCATACTTTACTTCTATTTTTTTGAATTTTTTCATATTGTTGGTATTAACAAGTTTTACAGGAACTATAGGTACTTGGCAATTACAAGCTACCATTCCTACACCTGCTCGTGCTTTACCTAGCTGGCCTGTTTTTGATCTTGTTCCTTCCGGAAACATCAACAACGCTTTTTTATTTTCTAACAATGTAAATGCATTTCTAAATGCACTCATATCCTGCATTCCTCGTTTTACCGGAAAAGCATTTGTTCTTTTTATTAAAAAGCCCAATATAGGAATATCAAAAAGTTCTTGCTTTGCCATAAAGAAAAGATCTTGTTTCATAAAACAACCTGCCAACGGCGGATCAAAAAAGCTCATGTGATTAGGTGCTATAATAAAACCGGTATTTTCAGGTATATTTTCTTGCCCGCAAGATTTACATCTATATATCAATATAAACATCCACTTAAACAAAAATTTACCTAAATAATATAAAAAACTGCTTTTTTCTTTTATTTGCATACTTTTTTTAATACCTCATAAAAATTTGCAAAAGATATTTTTACGCAATCACTATTTAAAATTTCAGTTTCACCTTCTGCTATAAGCCCCGCTATAGATAACATCATAGCAATTCTATGATCATCAAAACTTTCAACCGTTGTTCCTTTAAGTTTCGTAGGTCCGTTTATTATAAAGCCGTCATCGGTTTCTTTAATATCCGCACCCATTTTATTTAATTGAGATGCAACAGAATGTATTCTATCACTTTCTTTAACTTTTAATTCTTTAGCACCTGAAATAACTGTTTGTCCCTCGGCTTGTGTCGCGGCAAGAACTATTATAGGAATTTCATCTATTAAAGACGGAACTGTTTCTTTACCGAAACTTGTTGAATTAAGTTTTGAACTTTTTATTTCTATATCGGCAACAGGTTCACCTGACACATCTCTGACATTATCTAAAACAATGTTCGCACCCATACTTTTTAAAACAGTTAAAATTCCGTCTCTTGTTTTGTTTATATTTACATTCAAAATTTTTATATTTGAATTTGGAACAATTAACCCTGCAACAATAAAAAATGCTGCAGAAGAAATATCGCAAGGAACATTTATTTCCTGTGCATACAATTTATCACAATGTTTTATACTTACAGTTAAATTATCAACGGAAATATCAGCACCGAAAGTTTTAAATATTCTTTCACTGTGATCTCTTGACTTTATCGGTTCGGTAACCGTTGTTATACCATCCGCATATAAACCTGCAAACAATATACAAGATTTAACTTGTGCACTTGCTACCGGACTTTTATAATTTATTGCATTTAATTTTCCGTTAGCGTTTATTGTCATCGGCAAAAAATTGTTTTCTTTTGCTTTAATATTTACACCCATTAAAGATAACGGCTCAATTACTCTTTTCATAGGTCTTTTAGATAAACTTTCATCACCGGTAATTATTGAAGAAAAATTTTGTCCCGCAAGAACACCTGAAAGAAGTCTTGTTGTAGTACCTGAATTTCCCGCATAAATTTCTTTAACGGGATTTTTTAAGCCGTTTATTCCCGCACCGATTATTGTAAGAGAATCTTCTTTTTGTTCTATATTTACGCCCATCTGTTTAAAAGCATTCATTGTCATTAAACAATCATCGGACTTCAAATAATTTTTTATATACGATTTGCCTGTGGCAAGCGAAGATAACATTATTGATCTATGTGTAATTGATTTATCTGCAGGAACAGTAATTGTTCCGTTAAGGTTTGAAACTTTATTTATTTTCATTGTCTTATACTTTTATCTAAAATTTCTTTCAATTTTTTTTCATCGTTAAAACTGTCAACAAATAATTTTATTTGCTTGCACAACTCTTTAGATAATATTTTCAAATTTTTTTTATTATTCAAAAATATAGGTATCCACATTTGCGGGGATGATTTTGCTACTCTTGTTAAACTTTTAAAAGAACCTGCAACCAAATTATTTATATTTATATTTTTATCTTTTTTTTCTCTAAACATCTTATAAAAACTAAATGCTATTATGTGCGGAATATGGCTTGTAAAAGCTACTGTTTCGTCATGCTCTTTTGCAGACATAAACAAAACTTTACAACCTATATCTTTCCACAATTTAGATATTATTTTTGTGTTTTTATCTTTAGGGTTTGCTGTTATTACAACAGTGGCATTATTATATATATCCAAACTGGCATACTCTATACCGTTTTGTTCTATACCACACATAGGATGACAACCTATAAAAGCAGGATAATCTTTATTTTTTTGTTGAAGTTGTTTTATTTTGTTATCAACGTTAAACTTTATGCTGCCTATATCACAAACAATAGTTTTTTTGTCTGCAAATTTTGCTATTTCTTTATAAATATCAACCGTTGTATCAACAGGACTGCAAATAAAAATGATATCAGCACATTTTGCTGCACTGATATCAGTAGAATAACAATCAACGGCATTTTTATCTTTAGCATGTTTTAAATTTTTTATATTTCTGCCTATACCTACAACATCATATTGCCTTGAGCCGTTTTTTAATACATGTCTCAAGGCAATACCTAAAGAGCCGCCCATTAAACCTACACCTATTACTGCAACTGTTTTCATTAAATTTCTCTATCTAACGCTTTTGCCAAAACTTTAAGTTCCGACACAAGTTTTTTGTATTGATCCGGCAACAAACTTTGCGGACCGTCGGACAATGCTTCTTCCGGCCTTGGATGTATTTCTAATGCTATCGCATCTGCACCTACTGCTAAACAACCTTTTGCCATTGTAGGAACGTGTTCTCTTATTCCTATACCATGTGACGGGTCAAGAACTACAGGTAAATGTGTGAGTTTTTTTACTACCGGTATAGCATTTAAGTCTAATGTAAATCTTGTTGCCGTTTCAAATGTTCTTATTCCTCTTTCGCACAACATAACATTGCTGTTTCCTTCGGACAAAATATATTCTGCTGAAAGCAACCATTCTTTTATTGTTGTTGCCATACCTCTTTTTAACAATACAGGTTTCTTTTGTTTACCGCATGCTCTTAACAAATCGTAATTTTGAACATTTCTTGCACCGATTTGAACTATATCGCAATATTTACTTACTAAAGGAACTTGTTCCACTGCCATAGCTTCGCTTATCGTAGGTAATTTATATTTTACTCCTACATCGTGCAAATATTTTAAACCTTTTTCACCTAAACCTTGAAATGTGTATGGCGAGGATCTTGGTTTGTATGCTCCACCTCTTAATATTGTTCCACCACCATCTTTAACTATTTTTGCTATTTCTTCCAATACAGCTTTACTTTCTATTGCACATGGCCCTGCTATAACAGGCACTTTTTTGCCGCCTATTTCCACTCCGTACGGAAGTTTTATTACTGTATTTTCCTGCTTAAAATCTCTTGATGCCAACTTATACGGTTTTTCTATTTCACTTATATGGTCAACTTCATCCATTGATTCAAAAAGTTCGCTATATTTTTCTGCAAATTCTCCGACCATACCGATAATAGTAACATCTTTACCTTTCGATATGTGAGGTATATAACCTAACTTTTTTACTTTATCTACAACTTTTTTTTCTTCCTGCTTTGTAGCTCTTCTTTTAAGAGTTATAATCATTTTTTTACCGCCTAAAATAAATTTTTTTTATTATATAAAATTAAAGCTATAATTTACAATCTAAAAAAAGAAATTTATAAAATTATTTTGATTGTTTTTATATTGATTTAAGAATAAATATACAAGAAGTCTTTCAAGAAATTTATCATTTGTTTACCGGTATAGAAAGCAACATACTTTTTCTTCCATACAGGATTAAATTTAGCTTTAAATTCTTTTAAAGCTGTCATATCGTATTTGAAATGTTCCGCAAAAACAAATATTTTGGCTTTTGAATTAAAATCGTCATCTATTATTACTTCATCGCTCGGCGTTAGACCTAAATTAAACCATTTGTATCCGTTTGTTTTTGCCCAATCTACACTGTTAAACAAGATATATTGTAATATTTTTTCGTCACAATCTGCGGTATATCTGACATTAGAAACAAATGCTTCATATTTTATATTAGATAACAACAAATATGCATAACCAGAAATAAAGTTATCTTTTTTTATAATTATATATTTGTTTGCAGCATTTAAAGATACATCAAACATTTTGTTTTTCAAATTGCCTAACTCTTTTTCCCACTGATAATCAACAAAACCGATATACTTTTTGTTTTCTAAAAATTCTTTTTTATCTGCTATTTCAAAACTATATCCTTCTTTAGTAAGTTTTTCACAATAACTGTTTATACTTTCAAGTTCTTTCGCATCTTTAGAAAAATTCTTTAAAGAAACATTTGCATCAACGCCAAACGATGCAATATCAAGACCGATATCATCATAAACTTTTAAATTTTTATAACCGAGATAAACAAAAGTTGGATTTATATTTTTTGAGTCCGTCATTTCTTTAAAGTCCCAAATAAGTTCCTTACCCGATTTACTGTCTCCTACAGGATCTCCAAAAACTATAGCATTGTTGTTTATTTGAGAATACATCATAAAAGAGTCGGTGTTCATATCGAAAAGGTTCCTGTTTTCAAAAGCATAATTACTATAAACATATTTTGAAGAAATTGATATTTTTTTAATATTATCCAAATCTATATGAGATTGTTTATATCTGTATCGTTTCCACATTTCCGCTATTATTATAATGGCTATAGTAACAACCATACCGATACAAATTCTTAAAGCTCTTCCTGCATCGCTTGCACCAAACAAAACCGTTACAAATTTGTCCCAGGAATACAAATCCGGTCTGTACACAAAAAAGCATAACCAAGTTGACGCAATAAATACTGCGGATATTAAAGAAAACCATAACATATTCATCTTAACTGCTATTAAACTTAAATTTCTATAAAAATATTTTTTTGCAGGAATAACAAGTGAAAGAAGTACCAGTAAGAAAACTATTTTTTCGTATCCGTATCCGTTAATTAAAGCTAACGGAAACAACAAAGATAACAAAACAACAGCAAGCGTGTATGCTCTTTTTATTCTTAAAACGAGTCCTCTTGAAATAAACAAAAGCATTATACCTATAACACTTATTACAAAATGTAAAGAATCAAGAATTACGGGCGAAATATAGTTGTCCAACCTATGAATTATTGAAGAAGATACATCGGTTACCCCGGAAAACAATATAATTGCACCACATATAAAAATACTTACAGATAATGCCTGCGGTATAAGGGACGCCATTCTTCCGCCGTAAAATCTTGTAAGAACTTTAAATCTTTTTTTAGCTCTAAAAAATTCGTGGCTTGCAAGTAATAACAGTGCTATACCTAACGGGAAGAAATAAAATATTGCCCTGTATGCAAGCAATGCACCCATAACATAAGAACTTTGTGTAGCTTCCGGTAACATCATAACAATAGCTGTTTCAAATACACCCATACCACCTGGAACTTGACTTAATATACCAAGCATTTGTGCAACTAAAAATATTTGTAACAATGTTATATACGAAATTTCACCTTGCGGTAACAAAACAAACAATGTGCAAGAAGCAATTACCCAATCGGCAGTGGCAAGCAACATTTGCCATAAAGTAATTTTTATATTAGGAAATGTAATTGTCCATTTATTAAAAATTTTTATAGGTTTAGATTTAAACAAACTTAACAATGTGTACAGTGTAACCAATGTTAAGAACAAAATACCTAAAGGCAGTGAAGAGTGAAAGAAAAATTTTGTATCCGTAAAATTTACTGGAAAGAAAGTAAAAACTATTCCACCGATAATAAGCAACCCAAACCATATAGTCGCGGAAGAAAAGAACAACACTTTTGTTACATTCAACATTGAAACATTGTACAGAGAATAAAGTCTGTACCTTATTGAACCGCCGAACAACATTGAGTAACCGGTATTGTTACCTAAAGCATTACTTATAAAACATGTAAAAACTACATTTTTAAATTTTAAAGGAACATTTATAAATTTAAAAGCAACAACATCATAACCGCCTAAAATTAAATAGTATGTTAATGACAATATTAAAGCTAAAATTATTTTAAAGGAAGGAATTGCTTTTAATGTATCAAGTATCTGTTGGTAACTATAATTTTTCATTTCGTTACTTAACAACATTATAGCTACAACAAATATGATTATTCCCAAAGGTGCAATAAGTATTTTTAAAAATTTCTTCATTTTAATATTTTATTTTATCTTTTTTATTTTTCCATTCTACAAAAGGGATATTACTGTCTTTTGTTTTTATTTCTATAAACTTTACCGACTTTATTTTATTTTCAAGTTCTTTATATATTTTCCCGTCTTTAAATCCGTACTTGGTTGCAACTTCTTTTGTAGCGGAATAATATACTTTTTTTATGTTTGCCCAATATATCGCGGAAAAGCACATAGGGCACGGATAACAAGATGAATAAATTTCGCAACCGGACAAATCAAATGTTTTTAACTTTTTTGCAGCTTTTCTTATAGCATCAATTTCGGCATGAGAAGTCGGATCTTTTTTTGATGTTACTTGATTGTAACCGTAACTTATAATTTTATTACCTTTTACAACTATTGCAGCAAAAGGCCCGCCTTTACCTGCCAAAACATTTTTTTGTGCAAGTTCAATAACCTTGTTTATAAATTGCTCTTTTTTATTTTCCATTATCCAGTTATTATATCATAAAAAAAGTTATACAAAAACAGGATTTAAAAGCAATGTATAATATACAATCTATAATTGATAATTTCGGTATCCTTCGGACGATATTTTATAGATTCCGGATCGAGTCCGGAATGACAAACAACAACAATGGATTACTTCACTTTTAGTTGCTTCCGAAGACTTCCAAGATTTTAGATTATAACGAAGTATTTGTTTGTTTTATTATTTAAGATTATCAATGAATGTAACGAACAAAAGAAAATCACATAGTTTGCGGCGAATTGTTTATAAAATATTTTTTATTTTTAAGTCTTATGTGTAAATTTGGTAAAAAAGAGAAAAATTTAAAATTCGTTAGTGAAATAAAGTATTTTTAAAGTGCAGTGTACGTAAGCAAAACGGTACATAAACTTTAAAAATACGAAATTGTAACTAGAATTTTAAATTTTTATCGTGAAATGATTTGCTTTATTAACTAATATGTTGTCGGATCCCAATCCCACAACTCTTCCTGATATGTATAATAAACTCTTCTTAAAACTCTTTGAAAAGGACTTTTTTTGCCATCACCTTGGGAAGCAATTCCTAACCATTCATCGTTAAACCAACCATCTATTGTAGAACCTCTCCATGCACCTGAATTTGTATCGTGTACTTTAGGTGAACCTATTAACCACCATTTATCAATCCAACAATATGCACATCCACCTATAGAATTCCCTACTTTATCTCCCCAATAACCATTGTTTTCTATATCTTTCCAAGCGCCTTTATGATATCTTGCTTGATAAATTTCACATGTACTATTTCTTTTTGAATTCCAAGCATCACAACCATATTCCGTAATAAGAACAGGCTTATCGTATTCTTCTTTTACTCTGCTCCATAAAGTATTGAAGCCATAAGGACCCGAATATTGATTAAAGCCTAAAACATCAAGACTAGGAGTATATTTTTTATAATATTTTAAAAACTTTGTTGTAGCATTACATATACCTACGGGATGTCTGTTTTTATCAAGAGTTTTTATCATTTTACATGTTTGTTCTATAAATTTTGCATAAGCTTCAGGATCTTTCCAAGCATTTGTATTTGTTGCCGTAGAATTAAAACTGTTACCAACACTATCATTTTCATTTCCTAACATCCACATTAATAAATAAGGTTCATCTTTATGCTCTTCAACCATTTTTCTAACACTTTCAAGCATAGCTTGTCTTTGCTTTTCATTTGAATAATCTGTTCCCGAAGACCAACTTGCACCGCTGCCTTTTGTATATGCGCCCAAATAATTACCCATTATTACTCTTATACCATAAACATTATATAAATCTCTTAATAACTCTTTATTAACATTTTCACTGTCATAAATTCTTATTGTGTTACAACCCATTGCTTTTAGCAATGCAAAATCACCGATAGTATCCTCATAACTATCTTGATAATTATCTCTGTTTAAATCTACCCAAGAATCGTAAGGGCCGTCTATTCTTCCGTTACCATCAATATCAGACCACATCCAATTATTTGAAACAGTAGAAGATGTACCTACTTTCTCCACACTATAACAAATTCCTTTTACAAAGTACGGTTTATAATCCACCAATATTTTCCATACTCCGTCTTTATTTTTTACAATTTTCACAACAGAGGCAAATGTATTTACCGTAAATAAAGAAATTATAAACAATATTAAAATAATATAAATTTTCTTGTTAAACATCATACCTCTTACATCTTATATTTTTTCCATAAGTTTTGTATAGCATAATATGCTTTTCTCAATTGTCTTTTGAAAGGACAATCTTTACCATCACCTATAGACACCAATCCAAACCACTCTTCGTATCCGCCACCATCAATAAAAGGTCCTTCCCACTGTGCAGTTTCATCATGAACATTAAAATCATATTCCGGCGGAGGACCGGCTTTCCACCACTCGTCTGTCCATTCAAATATTATTCCACCTAAAGCATTTCCTACACCATATCCTGCAACGTTTTCCTGAATACTTTTTATACTACCTTCATGATAAATTGCTTGTTGTTCTTCTGCTTCTATTTGATTATGTATTTTACTAAAAGCAGGACAACCATATTCCGTAACAACTACCGGTCTTTCATATAATTTCATAACATCTTTCCATAATGTTGCAAAACCTTCTTTTCCTCTATATGCATTTGCACCATATATATCAAGTTCAGGAGCATTTTGTGCACATATATCCATAAACAATGTATCACCGTTACATATTGCCACAGGTCTTTGTTGCGGATCTAACTCTTTAATTCTTTTTGCACATCTGTTTACAAATTTATAATATGCCGGGATATCTTTTCTTACATTACAACCTGTTCCGGCAGCTACACCCACAACCCCGACTGTTCCGTAATTATTTTCATTACCTAAAACCCACATTAAAACATAAGGTTCATCTTTATATTCGTTAACCATTTTTTCAACACTGGCTAACATTCTTTGGCATTGTTCTTCATCCGTATAATCCGTACCCTTAAACCATTCCGCACCGGAATCGGTACAATACATACCTAAAAAGTTACCTATCATATACATAAAGCCATAGTTTTTATATCCATCCATAAGCAACTCTTTATTGAAATCAGGATAATGATATAATCTCAATGTGTTTATACCCATATCTTTCATTAATTTAAAGTCACCAACTACTTGTTCATTTGGATCTTTTCTTTCGTTTCTGTTTTCATCTACCCAGGATTCATAAGGACCATCTATAATTGCATTATTGTTGTAATCTGCAAACATCCAATCTCTTGAAGCATTTAAGGTACCATTATCAGGAGAGGTTCCTACAGGGTTAGGTGAATAACATATTCCCCTAACTATAAAAGGTTTATCATCAACAAACAATTGATAATGTTTGTTGTTATATTCTACAAGTTTAACTTTACCTTTACCTACAGTTTTTTTGATTCCTACTTTCTTTAAATTTACAGGCTTTAATTCCCAATCTTTTTTTGTCGCTTTTACAAGTTTACCGGGGTTTGTAATAAAATCATCATTAGCTTTTTCATCATCAAATCTATTTATAACATCAACATAAGCATCTACTAATTTCAAACCGATTTCCGGATGTTCCCTGGTAAGATACTTTATTTTTTCTATTGCTACGGGTGCTACATACCAAGGTGTTTTCCAAAATGTATATCCTACGGCTTTAGGGAAAAAAACTACTATTGAATAATAAGCTTTTACAGCTCTTTCATAATTTCCTGCATTTTCAAGTGCAAGAGCAATATAATATTGTCTAACACCGGGATCTTCTTGTGCCGTTGCCCACTTATAATAATTTAATTCCGCATTTCTTGTATTTACAAAAGACCATTTATCTCCTTCCAACTTCTTTTCTCTCATCAATTCTTTATATCTCGAACTTTTATAAACCGAATCTAAATTAGGATAAATTCCCTCACCGGAAGCAGCTTTTAAACCTTTAAAATCAGATGGAACATATCTATATTTATTCGTGTCTACATTTTGAAATTCACCATATTTTGTATAATCAATAACAGTTTCTGTTCCCGGAGTATATATTTCAAAATAATCTTTTTCCGGTTCCGGAAGTTTTTCTACTTTTTTACCTGCTGCAAAAATAACTGAACTTATAAATATTATTAAAGAAAATGTCAAAACTGATAAATATAGCTTTTTTTTCATAAAAATCCTCTCTGTATTTATTTTGATTTAACACTTCGGAAGGAATTGAGAAATGGGCAGTGCAGGGATTGAACCTGCGACCTCCTCCTTGTAAGGGAGATGCTCTCCCTAGCTGAGCTAACTGCCCAAAGTCTCTAACTTAATGAAAGATAATTTATCAAATTTTTTTTAATATGTCAACACAATAATGCAGGATTTTAGCAAAGCAAGTTTTATTTTTTATTTACCAATTAACAACAAAACAACCGAATTACCACGGCCATTAAAACATTCTCTCAATGACAGATGAGTTATATTGATGGTTGTGATGTAGCAACAATGATATTTTTTGCGGTTTGTTCCGCCAATTCTTGATTACCGATTTCTAAATAAATAGTCTCTGCTTCCTTAAATAAAGTTAAAGACTCATTTAATTCTTCACTGTTTTTTGTAATAAGATAATTTTTATATAAGCTTAAAGCTAAATTGTTTTTTGTTTTTGCAAGTAACACTTTGTTTTCCGGACTTATTTTTGGAATGATTTTTTTATATACAAAAACAGAATCGGAAAATCTTCCGTTAGAGTAAAACTTTTCCGCTTTTGAAATATTCCAAGAAACGGACACTCTGTTGAAAGATTTTCCGATATATTTAATTACATCAAATAAAATTCCTGATATAACCAACCCCGTAATAAAGCCTACTATTACGGTTACTACTATATTCTTCACTAAAATTAGAAACAGAAGTTGAAGAATACAAATACAGGCAAGAACATTGTGTTGTTCTTGATAATGTTAACCAAACCTAATTGAATACCTTTCATAGTTTCTGTATAGTTAACAAAACCCCATTGAAGACCTGTAACTTGTTTTGCATAGTTAATAAAACCTAACTGTGCACCGGTAAATTCACCTTTTGCCCAGTTAACACCACCCCATTGAATACCTTTAAAATCTTGTGCTAAGTTTACTAAACCCCATTGAACACCTGTACCATCATCAGTATTGTTTACCAAGCCCAATTGAACACCTTGTAATTTTCCTGCATAAGAATAGATTATACCCCACTGAACACCGTCAACTGCTTCTGTTTGTGAACCGATACCTAATTCCAAACCACCGGTATAGTCTTCGTTAGGAACACAAATGTCTCCCCATAAAGATAATTTAAAAACTTGTGCTTGAGCACTTACTGCAAACAACATAAATACTGCTACCAAACTTAATACAACTTTTTTCATTTTACTTCCTCCTATTTATTTTAACAACAAATTTCCTATATCATTTATAAGATTTCCAAAACCCATTTGTTTTTTTGCACTAACACAATATATATTTTCTTTTTCTACTCCACATGTTTTATAAATTGTATCTTTTAATTTTTCTAAATTCAAGTTGCTGACTTTATCTGTTTTATTTGAAATAATTTTAAAAGGAATTTTCAATTGTCTAACCCAATCCATCATAACAAAATCAAGTTCTGTAGGTCCGACAAAAGAATCTATAAGTATGTAAATCATTTTTAAAGTTTTTCTTGAAGTAATATATGTTTCAATCATTTTTTGCCAAACTTTTTTTTCTTCTTCCGTAACCCTTGCAAAACCGTAGCCCGGTAAATCTACAATCCATCTTCCTTTTGCAGGTGTAAAAATATTTATGGCTCTGGTTCTTCCAGGAGTTTTTGATGTTCTTGCCAAATTTTTGGTTTTACATATGGCATTTATTACGGAACTTTTTCCTACATTTGATCTACCTACAAAAGCAACTTCCGATATACTCTGTGGCAATAATTCCGGTTTTGTTTCAGATATAAAGAAAACTGATTTAGATAAATCTATTGCCATTATTATCTTCTTACTTTACCTAACAATCTCAATATTTCCAAATATAGCCATATTATTGTAACCATAAGAGCAAATGCACCATACCATTCCATATATTTTGGTGCACCAAACGCAACACCTTTTTGTATCATATCAAAATCTATTATTAAATTAAGAGCTGCAATTATTACAACAAAAACACTAAAAAGAATTCCTACAGTACCGGAAGAATGTATGAAAGTAAATCCCGTAATGCCGAAAAGAGATAATATAAGTTCAGCAACATATAATAAAAATATTGCCAATGTTGATATTCCTACAATTAAATAAAACTTGTTTGTTGCTTTTATTATCCCGGCCTTAAATGCTGCCAACATACAAAATAAAACACTTATTGTTAAAAATACCGCATTAAAGGCAATACCCGGATAATCTTTCTCAAAAAACAAAGTTAAAGTTCCCATTAATAATCCTTCACCAAAAGCATAAAAAGGAGAAAGAATGGCAACTGTTGTCTTTTTGAATATTATAACCAGAGCTAAAATTAATGAAATTATACAAATAGGCAACATTAATGGCGCTGTAACTGCAGGATTTTTCCAACCTAAATAAGCCCCAACAGCAAGTATCATCCATAAAATAATACTTTTATTTATTACACCACTTACAGTCATTCTTTCTTCCGTATAACCAATACCGGAAAATGTTTTATCATTTAATGCAGGATTCATTGTTATTATTCCTCCTTAATATAAATATATGCTTGTTCTAATAATTTTTTCTGATTATCATATTTTAAATATTCCGTTGCTTGATTAAATTTTAGCCATACACCTTTCTCAATTTCATCATCTACAGAACCTTTAAAATCTTCTTTTGTGCTTGCTAAATAGTATATAACATTTTTATCAATTATTCTATTTTTTGTTGTGCTTAATGTACCTTTTATTTTATATGTATCACAGCAACAAAAATCTTTAACAAAATTTAAATCCGTTATCCCTGTTTCTTCTTTTATTTCTCTTTTGGCTGTTTCAAGTTCGGTTTCATTAGGTTCAATATGACCTTTAGGAAAGCCCCATTCTTTATTTCTTCTGGAATAGATTAAAAGAAACAATATTTCGTTATTTTCTATTTTATATATAAATGCACCAACAGATGTTTCTTTTGTTTCCATTTTATATTTTAGATGCCATATAAAGTAATGCTATTACCGTTTTTGCATCTTTTATTTTACCTTCTTTTATCATTTGTAAAGCTTGTTTAAACGGGACAATTGTATTTTGTATAAATTCATCTTCATCAGGATTTTGTTTTCCTGATACCAAATCTTTTGCTATATAAATAATAAGTTCTTCATTTGAAAAAGCTGTTGAAGGATAAAATGAAATTAATTTTTTTATATTCTTTGTACTATATCCTGTTTCTTCTTTTAATTCTCTTTTTGCACACTTCAATAACGATTCTTTTTTGTCTAATTTACCTGCCGGAATCTCATAGGTTATTTTATCTACAGGATATCTGTATTGTTTAACCATAATAATATCTGTTTTATTTATAAAAGGAACAATTGCTACTGCTCCCGGATGATCTATATATTCTCTTATTGCTTTGTTTCCGTTAGGTAAAACAATATCATCTTTACAAAAATTTATGGCTTTGCCTGTATATATCCTGTTTTTTTTATAAACTTTTTCTTTTAATTTCATTTCTTACCTTCTATTTTATTACAACCAAATTATCTTTGTGTATTACTTCTTCACAAGATATATTTGGAAATTCTTTTTTAATTTCCGCAGAGGATTTTCCTGCAATTTTTAATAAATCGATTGAATTATAATTCGATAATCCTCTTGCAACTTCTATGTTATTTTGTTCTATCGGATTTAATACTACAACGCTTATAGTGTCCCCCCGATTAAAAGAGCCGCCGACTGTTATAATACCCGAAGCCAAAAGACTTTTTTCTCTGTTTCGGATGGCAACGGTTGCATTTGCATCTATAAGAACAAAACCTTTAGCTTTTTTGCCGAAAGCTATCCATGTTTTTCTTGATTGAAGTTTTTTATTAGGCAAAATTTTTGTTCCTATATCTTTACCATTAACAGCATCTTCTATTAAACTTAATTTTGAACCGTTAGTAATAAAAGTTGTCGTTCCGGAACTTGCTGCGATTTTTGCAGCAATAAGTTTTGTTTTCATTCCGCCTGTTCCTTTACCGCTGCTCGAATCCGGACTTGCTATTTCCAATAATTCATCGGTAATTTTTGTTATCGTTCTTATAATTTTTGATTTTTTCGGAATACCATCATAAAGGCCGTCCACATCCGTTAAGATAAAAAGCATATCCGCCTGAACTGATGATGCAACAATTGCACTTAAAGTATCGTTATCTCCAAAATTTATTTCATCAACAGCAATAGTATCATTTTCATTTATTATAGGAATAACATCTTTCCTTAATAAAAGCTCGTTTATTGAATTTCTTATATTTATGTATCTTTGTCTGTCATCAAAATCGTATCTTGTAAGAAGAATTTGTGCAACCATTAAATTTAACGGTTTAAAGGCTTGCCTGTATGCCTGCATTATTAACGGTTGCCCGATTGAGGCAAGTGCTTGTTTTTTCCTTAACTCTTTAGGTTTTTTAGTTAAATTCAAATAACCGAGACCTGCTCCTATTGCACCTGAACTTACCAAAATAATATCAATATCTTTTCCTTTTTTTAATTTCGCTATTTCTTGTGCAAAAGAATCTATATAAGAAATATTTAATTTTCCGCTTTTATCCGTTAATGTACTTGTTCCTATTTTTATTACTATTCTCATAATTTCCTACTTATTATAATATTTTCTACCCGGTCTTATAATTATAACTTGTTTAGGTTGCAAATATTTTTGTTTTTTTAATTTTTGATTATCTTCTTTTATTGCTTTTACTGTAGTTCTGAATTCTCTGGCAATTTTTTCCAAATAATCGCCTTTTTTAACTTTATATTTTATAAATCCGGGATCCGGATTTAAATCTTTTTCTTTAGATATATTTTCCAAAAACAAATCTTTTGTCCCTGTGGGCAAATGCAACTCAAAATTTTTATAGCCGTGCGGTGTACACCATGCAAGAATTGAAGGATTTAATTCTTTTATTACCTCAACTGTAGTATCCGCACATTTTGCAACAATTTTTAAATCTATAACTTTATCTATAACAACCGTATCAAAACTTAAAGGTTCCTCATATTTTAAATCTTTAAAACCATACTCTTCAGGATTTTTTGCAATTTTTACGGAAGCAATAAATTGCGGAACATAATTTTGTGTTTCTTTAGGTATAGCATGTCTTTCTTTCATTTCCAATACAGAAGAAGAATTAGAAAATTTCATGTCTCTGATAAGCCCGTATTCTCCCCTGTTATATGCAGATAATGCCAAATGCCAATCATTCAACAAAACAAAAAGTTCTCTTAAATATTTTGCAGCAGCTCTTGTAGCTTTTACAGGATCTCTTCTTTCGTCTACCCAATAATTTATTTGTAAACCTAAAGCTTGACCTCTATGTGCCATTATCTGCCACATACCTACGGCTTTCGCTTTAGAAACAACATTATTATTAAACAAACTTTCTATTATCGGTAAATATTGTAAATCTTCCGGCAAATTATATTCTTTCAAAATTGAAACTATCATATCTTTATACTTTCCGCTTCTTTCAAGAGCAAGTCTTATACCTTGAGCAGATTTCCCGGTAGTATATTTTTGTATCCAATAATCTAAAATTTCTTCATCGTACTCCATAGAAATTTCAAAAGCTTCGTCTCTGTTAATATGATCTTTATTTGTTTCAAGTCCGTTAATATTTTTTATTTTCCTTAAAATATTTTCACAATCCGTTAATAAAAACTCTATTTCTTCCGGTTTTAAATTTAAAGTATTCAGCTTTTCCAAAAATTTATGATAGTTTACACTTGCATCCGAATAATTATTTTGTCCACATGCGGTTACCGCATTATTTAAAAAATTATCTGCTTCTATAATGTTTTCTTTTAATGAATTATTGTTATTTTTTTCAAGTTCATCGGAATTTTCAACAATATATTCGCTGTTATTTATAATTTCCTGTTCTATATTTTCTTGATTAATTTCTTCTTGAATTGTTTTCTTTTTATGTTTTTTACAAAAAGCCGTATTTGAATTAAGTAAAAAAAATATTGATAATAATATTGTTAAAATTATTTTTTTGTTATTCATAAAGCCTATATAGATTTTAACCCTTTTAAAACTTGTTGAGGATTTTGTGCTGCAAAAATATAACTGCCGCTAACCAAAGCATCTGCACCCGCATCAGCACAAATTTTTGCAGTTTTGTCATTAATACCGCCGTCTATTTCTATTAAACAATTATATTTGTTCTCATCTATAATTTTTCTTAAAGAAGATATTTTAGGTACCATATCATTCATAAAAGATTGACCGCCGAATCCTGGTTCAACCGTCATAATTAGCACAACATCTATTAGAGGCAAAAATTCCAAGATATCGTTTACCGAGGTTTTAGGTTTTATTGATATGCCAACTTTAATTCCTGTTTCTCTTATTTTTTGTATCAATAAATTTTTATCACATAAAACTTCACTATGAAAAACAATTAAATCCGCTCCGGCTTTGTAAAAACTTTCCCAATATTTTTCAGGATTTGTAATCATTAAATGAACATCAAAAAATAATTTGCTATGTTTTTTTATTGATTTAACAACAACAGGTCCTATGGTAATATTAGGTACAAAATGGCCATCCATAACATCTATATGTAACCAGTCTGCACCGGCAGATTCAACCATAGAAACATCTTTTTCTAAATTTGCAAAATCAGCAGATAAAATTGATGGCGCTATCAAAATATTTTTCATAATTAAAAATCTCTTTCTTCTATTGAAATATTATTTATAAAAATTTTTACGGTTGCTTTTCCGTTTACTTTTACAGGAACCGATATTGTTGTTTTCGGACCTCTTATTCCGTTAAAAATATCTCTTTCTCCGTTTTCATCGTTTAATACCAATCTTACTCTTTTATTTTCGTTCCCGTCAGGAACAATATATTCAAATATTTTGTCTTCAAGGACCAAAGAACTTTTTTCATCTGCAACATAAAAAATAATTTTTGTATCTTTTGTTATTCTTTCATCAAATTTAGGACTTTGTTTAAAAACTTCACCAGGGTTAGCAAGTGTAGTTCTTTTTGAAATAACTTTAACTTCATAATTTTCATCTATTGCCCATTTTTTTGCTTCTTCGGCGGATTTACCGAACCAATCCGGCA
>JAFXOB010000053.1 GCA_017529005.1 Elusimicrobiota bacterium | reverse complement strand
CCCCAATAAGTATCCATAAAAGCCGCACTTGCTTTTTGACTTGCCGTTACCATTATTGCTAATAATAATACTGCTAATATCTTTTTCATATTTTCTCTTTACTTAAAATTTTACCAAACAAATGCTATTGTTCCGCTTATTATTTTTCCCTGTTCTTTTAACTTAATTTGATAAATATATGTTCCGCTCTCTGCCCAATCACCACTATTATTTGTTCCTCTTCTTCCTTTCCATTCAAAACCTTCCGAAGATTCGCCTGTAGTAAGTTCTGCAATTTTCTTACCGTTTATAGAATATATCTTAACAACATCACCATCTACCAAATTATTAAATTTAAATCCGCCATAACTTGAAATTCTTGATTTTACTCTTACTCTCTTTGCCGGTCTGTAATCGTTATCAGAAGGTTCTGTCATTATTGCATATATTCTTCCCCAAGCATTAAGAAATTCAGGATATTCTATACCTGTGCTTGTAATTTTTAAATATTTTTTTGCTTGATCAGCATCTATAGCCAACCATCCTTCCTCGATAAGAACCTGACTGCCATCACAAGCTCTTGGATTTAAATTATATTCCATGACTAATCTTTTTGCTTTCTTACAAATTTCATAAACAGCACTTTCATCGTTTGGTTGAGCTGAACCTAAATAAAGAATATTATCTGTTCCATCACCCAAAATATCATCCCAAGAATTACCATCCTCTGAAAGATTCATAGCATTTAGATTTGCCAACACAAGAGTTCTATTACCGGCCTTTGATGATTTAAAAAAGCTAAAAGCACTTGAAACAGCATCTTCAAGAGTACCAAATCTAAAGGTCCAATTACCGGATCTTCCTGCAAGAGCAGGATATCCTTTCATAACACCAACCCAATCCGGTTGTGATTGATCACCTGTGGGTTGATATAAAGTGTATGCTACTCCCATATCTTCTATATGAACTATTTTAGAACTTATAATTACCGCATTTTTAAATAATTTAGGAGCTTTTAAATTTATTTTTTCTCCGCTAGATTTTTTTGTTTGAAGTTCACTGCCAACTCTATAACTTATCGTTCCGCCTAAATAAGAATTACTTATTCTTTTTGTTGCAGGATAAAAAACTTCTTCTTTAACTGTATTGTTGTAATCAGGACCTTTTTGAATATTACTTTCAGAACCGTTAAAATAGTAATTAACATTTGTAACAGCAGAAGAACAAAGACGGCTCAAATCTATTTGAGTCTTTGGTTTTAAAACCATGTTACAACTTATAACTTCATATACATAAGGTTTGCTATGTGTTAAACTCGGAATCATATCTTCAAAATCGGATACTGCAGTATATGTACTGATTTCTACATCCGGTTTTGCTTGAACGAATGAACTCAATGCAAACATTAATGTTAAAACTAAAATTGATGATAATATTTTTTTATTTTTCATTTTTTTTATTCTATCTAATATTCTATTAGATTTTAACTTTTTTTACAACAAATTTATTTTGTAACAACTTCACCTAATTTTGAAACTTTAAAATCTACTTTTTTCACAACTTCCTTATCAAAAGCTTTTATTTTAAAAATTGCTGCATACTTACCTTTTTTTAAATCTGTTCCTTTTAACATAAATCCGTTAAATGTTCTGCTGTCTTGCGCATAAGTAGGAAACGTTTCATCTATATCTATAGTTTTAACTATATCACCTGTCTCTCTACTATAAATTTCAATAACACCATTGTGTCTTATATGAACATTCCCGTTATTTTTAACAATCATATTATAATATATTCCGCCGTCTCTTTCGGAAGTTGCCATTTTCAAAGAATCTATTTCGAAATCTATTTTTTCCGTTCCTTTTATTGTAATGTATATAGGTTGTTTCATTGAAAGTTGAATCATTCTCCCTTCAATGGTAAAAACCACCATTCCGGAAACAGAACCAACCATGTTTTTATCAGTTGTAACTTTAAAAGGAACATCTACAAATTCATTCGGACCTATATCAAACTTTGTTTTTTCAAGTTCTAACCATCTATTAACCGTAACAGAACTATCATTACCTTCAAAATTTTTCCAATCTTCTTTTGTTACAGTTACAGAAACAGGCTTATCTTCAACATTCATAACAATAAACTTATTTTCACAAATTGCCATAGGTTCCGCACTGATATTAACAACAGCCGGTGATATTCTTAAGTTAGCATAAGCTAAATTAAAAATAAACATTAAAATTAGAAAGAACAATATTTTTTTTAAATACAAATTAGTCATCATATTCTAAAACAAGTTTAATGTTACCTTGATATTTCAAGCCACCTGCTACATCACCGCAATTTGCACCTAAATATAAAGAAACTTTACTACCTGCATAGTAGCCATTTCCACTTGAGGCACCATAATTACCGGAATAAGCATGATAACCACCTGTTTTATAACCCATTATAGTTGAATAATCTATATCTTTAGCCGTTTTCAAAGCAGTTAAATCTTGCATATATAACCAAACGGGATTTGTTGTAGAAGAACTGCCACTATCATAAAGATAATTGTATTTTTTACCTTGAGAGTCTGTTGCTTCACCTTCTGCTATCTGAGTAGTGTGGCTTCCATAATAATCCGAATAAGGAAGCGGAGCTGAACTTGCTCTCCAACACATGGCCATATTATATTCTTTGCCACCTTTCGTTGCATACAAACCATTTCTGGCTTCCGAACCGTTTTCTACATACAACTTAACCTTCCAATCTTTAGTCGAAGAATCTTTATCATAATCTATTTCCAAATACTGATCTGCAACTTTCCAAGTCGTCTGGAAATTACTTGATGACCAAGTTATGTTTGTTGTACTAACAGTAGAATTATTAGAAACATTTTTAACGGTTACATTAAAATCTCCTGTTGTATTAGGTTTTACCCAACGAACATAATCTATATCTATATTCAAACCACTATCAACAACATTTGCATCATAAGATATTAAAAGTAAAAACGATGTTTTTGCTAAATTTGAAGAAGTAATATTCGAATGTGTATTACTGTTTAAAGTAATAGAAACTTCCTGCCACTGATTTAATTTAGATGAGTCAAAACCTGAAAAATTACTTAATGGAATACAAGTATTCACATTATTTACTTTAATACCTACAGGAAATTTTGAACAATTAGAATTATTAATTTTAACTAAAAATTTTAATTTTCCACCGTAATAAGCAGACATATCTCTTGTAGTTTCTTTATCTGATGAATTAACAAACGTTACGCCACCACCACCCCAAGATGTACCTGAAGTACTAAATCTTGTATAACTCAATCCTTCATTAACACCACTTGTCTGCTCACTTGAACCCATATTACCCCAATTAAAAATTCTTTCATTTGATTTATTTTATTATCACTTTGTTTTAAAAGGTCT
>JAFXOB010000052.1 GCA_017529005.1 Elusimicrobiota bacterium | reverse complement strand
GTTGTATCCTGTGTTACAATTCTAACCATTTCCGAAGTATTTATATTCAAATGATAAGAATAAGGTTGATTTACATAAAATCTTATTAACTGTAATGAAATATTTTTTTGTGCATCATATAAAATCTTATATTGAAAATAATAAACAACCAACATATATAAATTCTTGAATATATATGCCAATATTAAAACAAAGGCTAAAAAAATTAAAAAATTTGTAGTATTTGTTATATGAAACAAATTGTAAATAAAAGATAAATATTTATTTGTTATTATTATTTCAGGATTTATAACAACATTTATAAAAGGCAAAATCAAAGATATTCCTATCAATTCCAAAAAACCGGAAATAATAATAAGTATAAACAACAAACAAAATTTTGTTTGTTCCTTTTTATTATAAATCGTTCTTATTTTTTTTAGTATATCGAATATTGATTTCATAATATTACTTTCTGCTTTTCTTTTTTAACGGTATCCAGTAATATATTCCTGCCATTGAATTTACCGGGATAAAATTTCCTTCTTCCGTTAAAGATAAATTTATTTTATCTATCGGAAGATATTTTATTATTTCCTGATTATATTGTTTCGGTAATTCTATACTTCTTGACAATTCACAATTTTCATCACTTGCTTCAGAATATAATATTTTCTGAACAAAATTTTTTGATTGTTCTAAAGCATCCGCAGAAATTGCAGATATTATTTGTACACCATACTCACCAAATAAGCTTTTATTTTTATTATATTCCTCTTCCAAAACATCTCCTATTGTTAAAACATAAGGACTTATTGCTACCCACTTTTCAGGATTTTCTATCTCAATAGGAAATATCATTGCCTCTTTAGAGAAAGTGTCATAAACAACTGCAGGTTTTATAATTTTTTCACAAATAAAACAAGCTTTCTGCACAGATTCTTCAACTTCTATAGGCAAATCTTCAACATTAAGAAGTTTTCTTATAATTCTTGATATTTCTCTGGTTCTAATATTAATTTTAAAATTTTTTATTTTTCTCATAATAAATCTTTTCTACAAAAACTTAGCTGAGAAATTTTTGTTTTTTATAAAAACTCTCAGCTAATATTTTTTTTAACATAATAAAACAACTAACAAATTAAACTAAAAAAAGTATACTCTTTACAAAAATTATCTTCTTGACATATTCTTTTTAAATCTTTCTCTTTTTCTCTTTTCCCATTCATAAGTTAAAGGTGCACAAACAAATACACTGGAGAAAAATCCTACAATATTTCCCAAGAACAATGCTAAACCAAAATCACTTATAACTTCCCCACCCAAGAATAAAATTATTAAAGAAACAAAAGCAACTGTCAATGAAGTAATAACACTTCTGCCTAAAACACCATTTATACTTATATTTATCGTAGTTGCAAATGTTTCTTTTGCTATAAGTCTTAAATTTTCTCTTATTCTATCAAATAAAACGATTGTATTATTAATAGAGTAACCGACAATAGTCAAAAGTGCTGCAACTAATGTCAAATCTATTTGTTTATCCATTGCCACCATTAAACCAAAAGTAATAAAAGCATCATGAATCAAAGCTAAAACCCCTACAATTCCCCACAAAGCAGATTTAAATCTAAATGCAACATAAACAATTATACCTATAAATACAAAACTGAAAGCATACATTGCCTGCTTTGTCAAATGTTTACCTACGGCAGGACCAACATATTCTACTCTGTCTGTTGTTATTTGAGAATCCGAATATTTTGACTGCAATACGGATAATATATTGGCTGCCATTTCATCTTGTGATTTATCAGTTTTTTTGACTCTTATTATTATTCCGTTTTTACCTGTTGACTGTAACTCAAAGTTTAAACCTTCCTGAGAAGATAAACCTTGTCTTATAACATCCATTTGTATTTCCTTATCAAAGGAAAATTGCATTAAAATACCACCGCTAAAATCTATACCATAGTTTGGTCCTTTAATAGCTATTGCACAAATACCAATAACTATTAATATTATTGATATCGTAAATGATAAATATCTTTTACCTATAAAATCTATCTTAGGTGTCTTAAAAAATTGCACAGTATGCCTCCAATTATTATAATTTTATTTTATTTATAAAACTTTCTTTAAACAAGAAATCATATATTAACTTTGTAACAACAATAGCCGTAAACATACTGATGCACAAACCTATTGTCAATGTAACTGCAAAACCTTTTATAGGTCCTGTTCCAAATTGGAATAAGAATACCGCTGCTATTAATGTAGTTACATTCGAATCAAAAATCGTAACAAAAGCTTTGTCATATCCGGCATCAACTGCCACTCTTGATGTCTTACCTATGTTTAATTCTTCTCTTATTCTTTCCAATATAAGTACATTTGCATCCACTGCCATCGCAAGTGTCAGGGCAATACCCGCGATACCGGGCAAAGTTAATGTAAATTGAAAATATGACATTATTCCCATAAGAATAAAGAAATTCAGACATAATGCAATATCAGCAATAAGACCTGAAAAGCCATAATATATAAGCATAAACAAAAGAACTATACCAACACCTATCAATGCCGATGAAAAACCTTTTTTTATAGAATCATCACCAAGACTTGGGCCAACAGTTCTTTCTTCTATTATTCTAACAGGAGCAGGTAAAGCACCGGCTCTTAAAACAGTTGCCAAGAGTTTGGCATCATCTGCATTAAAGTTTCCTTCAATTATAGCTCTTCCATCCGGTATTCTTGATCTTATAACAGGAGCGGACTGAACTATACCGTCAAGAACAATAGCTAAATTTCTGTCTATATTTGCTCCGGTAACATCCGCAAATATTTTTCCGCCATCTTTATTAAACTCCAATGATACATGAGGATAACCGAAACCACTAGTATTAAGTTCAACTTTAGCATTTACAAGGTATGCACCCGTAAGAGATGCATCTTTTAACAAATAAACTCTACTATCTTCTTTGCTATCTGCTATAAAATAACCTTCCGGAATTAAAGCTTTTATTTCTTCATCGTTAGAAGCTTCTGCCGCTTTTGATAAATCTTTTTCTCTCATTTTATCTTGAATTTTAGCTAATGCTTCATTGTCCGTACTAACCAAACAAAATTCCAACAATGCAGTTTTTCCGATAAGTTCTTTTGCTCTTGCAGGATCTTTTATACCCGGAAGCTGAACAACTATCCATCTGTCGCCCTGTTTTGCAATCAAAGGTTCTGCAACACCGAATTGGTCAATTCTATTTCTTATAACCTCTACGGCTCTGTCAACTGCATCTTTCACACTCACATTTTCGTCTAATTTAGAAGCATCCACTTCTAATAAAAGATGTGTACCACCCCTTAAATCAAGACCTAAATTTAATGTTTTACCGATAATCGGATCTTTTGATTTTTCTGCTTTTGCTTTTTCATCGTCACTCATTCTGTACCATTCAAAGGTAGGAAATAAAAAATACCCTGAAAGAATGATTAACAACGCTGTAACTACTGCTCTGAAACCAAGTTTGTTCATTAAAGTAATTTCCTCTCATTTATTATTAATTCAAACTTACAATTTAAAAATTTTGCTGCTCTTCTGCACATATCCATTCTGGACATAAATATTTCGAAATATTCAATAACTTGAGCAATTTTTGTATCAATATTTAAATTTAAAGTTATTATTTTCTTTTCTTTATCAACCGTCAAAAAAGATCTGTCTACCGCAAAATTTACTCTATCATGTATATCCGCAGCAATAATATTTGTATTTCTTACTCTTGTTTTGTGCACATCGGATTTATCCGCTATTATTAAAGCAGCAGCTACAGGATTTACAGGATCACCGATTTCTTCTTCGTGATTTCCTACAGCCGAAGCTATTAAGGAAATCTCATCCGGAGTAAGTCCCGTTTGTTTTAATATATGCATTACCATCAATGCTGCCGACTGGCCATGATCTTGTCTGTTAATAACATTACCTATATCATGCACATAACCGGCAATTGCAGCAAGTTCTTGTAATCTTTTAGGATAACCTAAAGAAACCAAAATACTTTCCGCAGCAGAAGACACTAAACTTACATGTCTGTAACCATGTTCTGTATAACCGATAGCACCTAAATAATCGTTTGCAGCCTGAATAAAGCTGTTTACCGTTTCATTAGCTTTAACATCTTCAAGCATTACATTTGAAAATTTAAGTTCTGTCGTATTCATTTATTTTTTTATCACTTCCGGAGTAACAGTTTTATTATTATCTAAAACACTAACTATTGCCGATTTTGCAATTTTTACTCTAACACCATGAGAAATTTCAGCCTCAACGTCTTGTTCTTTTACTGCTATTACTCTTGCATATATTCCACCGGAAGTAAGTATTGTATCATCTTTTTTTATAGAATTTATTTGTTTTTCAAGTTCTTTCCTTTGTTTTTGTTGCGGTCTTATTAAAAACAAATAGAAAAATATAAATATTATTAATAACGGCATTAAACTGCCGAAAGCACTACCTGTTTGTGCTGCTGAAGGTGCAGTTGCACCATCGGCATATATATTTTGTGCCAACATTAAAAACGAAAACATTACAAAACTAATCTTTGACATTTTATAACTCCATATTTTAGCTATTGGATTTTTTATTTGAATAATATTTTCTGAAGAATTCTTGTTTAGTTTCTAAAAAAGTATCTTCCACCAAAGCTTTTCTAATTATATCTGTTAATTTTAACATAAAATTAATATTATGTAAAGATAACAAAGTAAGTGCCAATATCTCTTGCGAACGGAATAAATGATTCAAATATGCTTTAGTATATCCCCTGCAAGTTTGACAATCACATTCCGGATCCAAAGGTTCAAATTTATCTTTATATTCTCCGTTTTTTATATTTATCTTGCCATAAGTTGTAAATGCCTGACCGTTTCTTCCGTTTCTTGTAGGGATAACACAATCAAACATATCTATTCCACGCTCAATGCCGTCCCAAATATCTTCCGGCATACCTACGCCCATCAAATATCTGGCTTTATTTTCAGGTAAATACGGAACCGTATTTTCTATAACAACCAACATCTCTTCTTTTGATTCCCCTACCGATACTCCGCCTATTGCATAACCCACAAAATCTATATCCTGCATTCTTAATGCACTTTCTTTTCTCAAATCTTTATATACCGAACCTTGAACTATACCGAATAGTGCCTGTGTATTACATGCATCATCTTTATAGAATTCGGTTTTACATCTTTTTGCCCAATTTAAACTCATAAGCATAGAATTTTTTGCATATTCATAAGTTGAAGGATACGGAGTACACTCATCAAAACACATTATAATATCCGCACCGATAGTTTTTTGTATCTGCATCGATATTTCCGGTGATATAAAATGTTTTGAACCGTCTATATGTGATTTAAACTCTGCACCTTCTTCTTTTATTTTTCTGAAATCATTAAGAGAAAATATCTGAAATCCTCCGGAATCGGTAAGCATAGGCCTGTTCCAAGAATTAAATTTTTGTATTCCACCGGCTTTTTTGATTATATCAAGCCCCGGTCTTAAATATATATGGTAAGAATTTGCAAGTATTATTTGTGCTTTAGATTCTATTAACTGTTCAGTAGAGACGGATTTTACGGAACCCTGTGTACCAACAGGCATAAATACCGGAGTATCTATTATGCCTCTTGTTGTATATAACTTTCCCAATCTTGCATTACATTGGCTTGATTTTTTCAATAATTGGAATGAACCGCACTGCATTATAAGAACCTGTCCCCGTTTATGTATAAAGAAAAGTCACATTTTAAAACGCTGCAGGCTTTACTGCAATATATTGTTCTTTGTGTAAATATTTCAAAATATTCCATTATGGAACAAATATCAGTATCAATATCCATATTCAATGAAATTTCTTTTTTGCCTTTATTAACTTCTAATTTAGTATTATTACAAGCAGCTATAACTTTTGAATGAACATCCGTAAACTTTTTTCCTTCATTTCTCAATCTTTTATATCTTACATCTGTTTTATCACCAAGGACAACTGCAGCGGCAATTTCGGTCGGAGGAGTCATATTTTTATCTTCGTGACTGCCTATTGCACCGAAAATTTCAAAAATATCACTGTTATATCTTTCTTCAGCTATATCCATCCTGCTTAAAATATGCATTGCTATAACAGCCCCGCTTTGAGCATGATCCGTTCTACCGACAAGATTTCCTATATCGTGTAAAAAGCCTGCAATTTTTGCAAGTTCCTGCGTTCTTGCCGTATAACCGAGATGTCTTAAAACATCCGCCGCTCTTTCTGCAGTAAACATAGCATGATTTAAGCCGTGTTCTTTATAACCTATACTTTCGAAATAGTTATCGGCATATTTCAAGTAAGTTAAAAGTTCTTCATTATTTCTAATATCTTCAAAATTTAATAACATTTTTATATTATAGCAAATTTATTTTGCATATATAACAGTATCGGTAAAACCTAAAGTATAATTAGCAAAATAAAATTTGTATCCTATATTTAATTCATTTAAAAATTTCGGGATTTCATAATAATCTTCATATTTATGATAAGAAGCTATCGCAAGTTTAGGTTTATATTTTTTTAATGTATTTTTTGCACCTTGCAAAGCCTTTAATTCACAACCTTCTATATCCATTTTAATAAAATCTATTTTTTCCGTTTTATTATTTTCAATAAAATCATCTATACATACCGTTTTATATTGTTGCAGATCATTTTTATTTTCGGTCAATGTCGTAATATCCGCATAAGCATGATTTAAATACAAATCTTTATTTGATATGTCGTATAAAGGTTTTTCCGTTAAAACAATATTGTTTGTAAGTTCCTTATTGTTAAAAAAGTTTTCTTTAAGTATATTTAAATTATCTTCAAAAAATTCAAACGTGAACACTTTACCTTTTTTCCCTGCTTTTGAAGAAAATATCAACGAAGTGTCACCCCAACAACCACCTGCATCTATAACGAAATCACCTTCTTCGATTTTACAATCTTTGTAAGAATATTGATTATGTATAATAAGCTTATCAAGTAAAGATCTTGCACCATATAATTTTATATCATAACCTAATTTTGACAAATCATAAAATTTTAATTTTCTTGTAACGGATTGTAATTTCTTAATTGAATTACCTATTAGTAAATTATCAAAAATATCTCTTGAACGAATATATTTTTCTTTTTCCTTCTCAGTTGTATATATAGGACCCAATAATTTTGAAACAACCGTTTTAATGTATAATTTTTTTTCTTTATTATCTTCCAACAGATTATAAAAATATTCCAAACTTTTATAATTATCTTTAAACCAACAAAAATAATTTATACATTTTTCTTTAATAAATACGTCAGTTATTTTTTTCTGAAAAAGACATATATCTTCAAAAGAAAATATTGATTGTTTGGTTAACTGTAAAAAAAGTTGATTTAAAAAATTATTTTTCATTGATAATTATTAATATATGAAACGTGCAAGTTACAAAAAAATCATAATCTATAAATATTATTTTCTAGCCAAATATTTAAAAAACATTTTCTCTTTAGGAGCAACAGTAATAAAATTATAATATTTCTCTTCATGTCTTTTTTTATAATCGGATTCTTTTTTCTCAAAAGTTTTAATACTGTCTTCCACAACAAAAACAGTTCTTTTTTTTACAACATCTCTTATTCCTCTTGCGAACTCTATTGCAGGATTAACAGCTCCTAAAATAAGACAAAAGCATAAAACTATATATCTTAACTTATATTTCTTGAAATTATATTTGTCAAATAAGAACTTAATTATCAAAATAAATAATATAAGCAAAGCCGGGATTGATGCTCTCATACAAAAATCACGATCCCCACCGACTTTAATAAACGGATAACAAAATAAACTTATCAAAGTAATATAAAAAATTAAATTTGTTTTGTATTTTTTTGCAATTAAAAACAAATATATCCCTGCTTCTATAATGAAAAACTCCAACATTTGCAAAATAAAATTGTAAAAACTTATATTATTTCTTGACATTAAATTCACAATACCATTTGATTCTATAGAACGATTTGATATAAAGTATAAACATATAATCGGCATTATAACAAACACAGATATGCAATTTTGAACGGAAAAAATTCCAGTTATATATTTTTTAATTTGTTTTCTTTTACATCCATAAAACAAAAATTTAATCGTATATGCTGCTAAAAAGACAGATAATCCTATAAATGGTAACGGAGCACAAAAAAAACATAAAACAGCTATCAAACAAAAATTTTTGACTTTACTTTTATTATTGTAAAACAACAATGTCATTAACCATGCAAAAATACCTTGATTAAAAACCCAAAATAATACTGTAGTAAACGAGCTAAATTGGAACATATATGTCCACCATTCTATATGCCAAACACAACGTTTAAAAAATAACATAACATATCTGTGCCCGTTAACAAAATAAAAGCCGACTATATCCATTCCCGAAAACAGTATCATTATCAATATTACCAAACATACTTTTAAATAACTATTTACTTTGACAGCCTTTATAACATGTAAGAAAACAAGAAAAATTCCAAAAACGCTATATATTAATAAAGAATTATTACCGATATAAAACGATGCTTTGGATGATATAAATAAAAATATTTTTGCTAAAACCGCGGATGGCAACCAATATCCGATATAATAAACCAAAGCTGCATCCATTGTATTATAATATAAAGGCCAACTGTGAGTTATTAAATCTCTAAAAATTGCATTTCTCCAATTATAATCAGAACTTTGATACCACAAACCACCAATGCCCGCAAAATAACACCATAAAAGAGAAAAAAATAAAATTATAAAAATAAAGTTTTTATTGTTTATT
>JAFXOB010000051.1 GCA_017529005.1 Elusimicrobiota bacterium | reverse complement strand
TTGCTTGCGGAAATAATGATAATGGGCAATGTGATGTATCAAAATGGAAAGATATAATATCAATATCTGCCGGTAATTGTCATACTGTAGGACTTAAAAAAGATGGAACTGTTGTTGCTTGCGGTAATAATTATTATGGGCAATGTAATGTTGCAAAATGGGAAAATATAGTTGCAATTTCTGCAGGGAAAGAACATACCGTAGGTTTACAAGAAGATGGAACGGTTGTTGCTATAGGTAATAATGTTTTTGGACAATGCGATGTAAAAAAATGGAAAAATATCATTGCAATATCTGCAGGTGGAAATCATACTGTAGGTTTAAGAGATGATGATACTGTTGTTGCTGTAGGTTATAACAAAAACAGACAATGTAATGTTCAAGATTGGAGAGGTATTATAGAAATATCTGCAGGAGAATATCATACTTTAGGCTTGATGAAAAATAAAACAGTTGTTGCTATAGGCAGTAATGATAATTGGCAATGTAATATAGCAAAGAGAGAACATATAATTGCAATATCTGCTGCGGAAGATCATTCTGTTGCATTAAAAGAAAATGGTGATGTTGTTGCTACAGGTATTAACAATTATGGGCAATGTAATGTCGATCCGTGGGGGCATATATTGGAAATTTCCGCAGGATTAAATTTTACAATCGGTTTAAGACAAAACGGAACGGTTATAGCTGTTGGAAACAAATATTATGACCAATGTGATATTGAAGATTGGAATCTTTTTGAATGATGTTATAATAAATATGATTTTATATAAAATAAAAAAATAGGAAGAGAAAAATCTTCCTATTTTTTTATTTAAATTTATTATTTATTTTGTTAAATAAGCATGAATGTTTTTTGCAGCCTGTTTGCCCATACCCATAGCTTGAATAACAGTACTACCGCCTGCTATATCACCGCCTGCAAAAATTCCTTCTCGAGTAGTCATAAATTTATCATCAACTATAAGATGACCTTTTTTATCTGTTTGTAAACCTTTTGTTAATGACGGTAATATCGGATTAGGATTTAAACCCAAAGCAAGTATAACCAAATCTGTTTCTATTACAAAATTAGAGCCTTCGATTTCTACCGGTTTTCTTCTCCCTGAAGCATCAGGTTCCGTTAACTGCATTTTTACACATTCTACAGCTTTAACAAATCCTTTATCGTCTGAAATGAATTTTTTAGGAGCTGTTAATTCTATAAACTCAATACCTTCTTCCAAGGCATGTTTCCTTTCTTCAAGTCTTGCAGGCATTTCGTTTTGTGTTCTTCTATATAATAATTTTACCGATTCTGCACCGATTCTTTTTGCTGTTCTTACGGAATCCATAGCAGTGTTTCCGCCACCTATAACAACTACATTTTTACCTTTATGAACAGGAGTATCATATTCGGGAAATTGAAAAGCATTCATTAAGTTTATTCTAACCAAAAATTCGTTGGCGGAGTAAATATTGTTAAGATTTTCACCTTCAACTCCGGGAAATGTCGGCAGCCCTGCACCTGTTCCGACAAATATTGCTTTGAATCCCTCGTTAAGTAAATCTTCAATTGTTTTTGTTCTGCCGATTAAATAATTGAAAACGAATTTTATTCCAAGTTTTTTTAATGAATCTACTTCTTTATCCAAAACTGCTACCGGTAATCTGAATTCAGGAATACCGTATCTTAAAACTCCGCCGCTATCGTGTAACGATTCAAATATCGTAACATCATAACCTAACTTTGCCAAATCTCCCGCGCAAGTAAGACCTGCAGGGCCCGAACCGATAACTGCAACTTTTATACCGTTAGGTTTTATATCGAACTTTTCTTCTTTAATATTTTTTGCTGCCCAATCTGCTGCATATCTTTCAAGATTCCCTATTGCTATAGGTTCTTGTTTTATACCTAATATACATTTACTTTCGCATTGTTTTTCTTGAGGACAAACTCTACCGCAAACTGCAGGCAAGTTACTTTTTGATTTAATAACTTTTATTGCTTGGGCAGGATTGTTGTTTGCCAATTGATGTATGAATTCAGGAATGTTAACTTCAACAGGACATCCCGTTACACACATAGGATTTTTGCAATGCAAACATCTTTTTGCTTCCGTCAATGCTTGTTCATCGCTATATCCTAAATTTACTTCTTGAAAATCTTTGTTTCTTACGTTTGGGTCTCTTTCGACCATCTTTATTCTTTGTGGCATTTGCACTCCATGTTAAGAATATTTTTATATTTTTCTAATGCTTCTTGTTCATTTTCTTTAAATGCTCTCAAACGGCTTGTAAGTTCGTCCCAATCTACCAAATGTCCATCGAATTCCGGACCGTCAACACAAGCAAATCTTATTTTTTTATCAACACTTACTCTGCATGCACCGCACATTCCGGTTCCGTCAACCATTATAGGGTTTAACGATACAAGAGTTTTTAAATTATATTCTTTTGTCATATTTGATACTGCTTTCATCATAGGAACAGGTCCTATTGCATATACAATATTAACTTTTTCTCTTTTTATTACATCCGCTAATACATTAGTAACAAAACCTTTTATTCCGTATGAACCATCGTCGGTAGCAGTTAAAAGTTCGGTTGAGTTTGCTTTAAGTTCATCTTGTAATAACAACAAATCTTTGTTTCTTGCACCTACTATTGTAATAACTTTGTTTCCGGCTTTTAACAAATCACTTATAACAGGTAAAAGTTCTGCTGTTCCAACACCGCCTGCCATAGCAACTACAGTTCCGAAATTTTCAATTTCTGTAGGTTTTCCTAAAGGTCCTACAATATCTCTTATAAAATCGCCTTCATTTAAATTTCCGAGTTCTGTAGTAGATTTTCCTACTGTTTGAAATATTATTTTTATAGTTCCTTTTTCCAGATTTTTACCTGCAACGGTTAAAGGAAATCTTTCACCTTTTTCGTGAAGTCTCAATACTATAAATTGTCCCGGTTTAATATTTTTTGCAATATCACGAGCTTCAATTTCAAAACTTTTAATTACTGACGATAAAACTTCTTTTTTTACAATTTTAAACATAGCTTTCTCACTAATATAAATTTCAAAAATTATATATATTTTATAAAAAATATTCAATTATTTTTTATAACAAATTTTTTATATTTTTATAGATTTTGTCCGCTACTAATTTATAACCTTTTGAGTTTGGATGTACATTATCAGAAAATAAAGTTTTATCATTCCAAAATTCATTTAATACCCCGTTTATAAAAAGAATATTTTTTTCTTTGGCTAAGGATTTTAATAAAATATATAATTGTCTTAATTGTTTATCTTCAACTGAAACTAATACGACGATATTTCCCATATCTTTTAATTTATCAATAATTTGTTCCATGTTTTTTTTAGTTTCCGAAATTGGAATTTGTTGAAACCAGTCATTGGCTCCGAATTCTACGATTATAAGAGAGTTTTTAAATTGTAATATATCTTCTATTCTGTCTAATCCGTCTTGTGACTTATTTCCGCTGATACCTTTATTTACAACAGGAATATTTGTTAATTGTTGTAAATAGTATGGATATGTCATGCCG